>VXTH01000292.1:0-4317 GCA_009837565.1 Chloroflexota bacterium
GTCCATGGCGCCTGGGGCCGGCGAGCCGGAACATCCACTGGCATTGCCCTCGGTTCAGGTGGCCTCAGACCTCGACGAAGCGATCGTGGGCGCCGATGCGGTGATGGCGCTGCGCATCCAGAACGAGCGTCTTCAGGGCAAACTGCTGCCGTCGTCCGCAGAGTTCGCCCGCCGCTACCAACTCACCGCCGAGCGCGTCGCGATGGCCTCTCCGCACGCGATCGTCATGCATCCCGGACCCATGAACGAGGGCGTCGAAATCGCCGTCGACGTCGCCCACGGACCACAGAGTCGGATCGAAGCCCAGGTCTCTGCTGGATTGGCTGTACGAATGGCAATTCTCTTCCTCCTGATTCGAGGCGGCGCGTGAACCGCATCCTCGTGTATGGCGGCCGCGTGATTGACCCCGCGTCGGGGATTGACGAGCGGCTCGACGTATTGGTCGTAGACGGA
This sequence comes from Chloroflexota bacterium, assembly GCA_009837565.1. Lineage (GTDB taxonomy): Bacteria > Chloroflexota > Dehalococcoidia > Bin125 > Bin125 > Bin125. The sequence continues at coordinate 454 of VXTH01000292.1, forward strand.
CGGATCGCCGAGGTGGGCGCCGATCTCGCGGCGCCCGAAGGCGCCGAACTGTTGGCGGCCTCGGGACTGGTCGTAGCCCCGGGCTTCGTCGATCTGCACACGCACCTCCGAGAACCTGGTCAAGAGCACAAGGAAACGATCGCCTCAGGCGCGCGCGCTGCGGCCCGGGGCGGATTCACAACGATCTGCGCCATGCCCAATACCGAGCCGGCGTTGGATTCGGCGGCGATCATCGACGGCATGCTGCAACGTGCGCAGGACGTCGATTGCCGAGTCCTCCCGATCGGCGCAGTAAGCAAGGCCCGGGCCGGCAAGGAACTGACGGAGCTCTCTGCGCTGCGTGATGCGGGAGCCGTTGCCGTCTCGGATGACGGCGACGCCGTCGCCGATACATCGCTCGCCCGACGGGCCTTCGAATACCTCGCCGACCTGGACATCCCCCTCGCCGAACACTGCGAGGATCCCGCCATTGCCCAGGGTGGCGTAATGCACGACGGCGCGGTCTCTGCCCGGCTCGGCCTGCGCGGCCAGCCCGCAGCAGCTGAGCTGTCGATTGTTCAACGCGACATCGCGCTCGCCGAGGCCGCAGGATCGCAGTTCCACGCCTGTCACATCTCAACCGAACCGTCGCTGCAAGCCATCGCCGACGCACGGGCGCGCGGCCTGCATGTCACGGCTGAAGTGACCCCCCACCATCTGTACCTGACCCACGACGTCGTCGCGGGCAGCAGTGACGAACTGCTCTACGACACCAACGCCAAAGTCAATCCGCCGCTGCGCACCGACTCCGATGTCCAGGCCTGCATCGACGCCCTGGCCGGGGGCGTCGTCGACGCGGTCGCCACCGACCACGCGCCGCACGCAGCAATCGACAAACAATGCGAGTTCGACGCGGCGGCGTTCGGCATCTCGGGACTGGAATCCGCCTGGGGCGTGGTCAACTCGCTGGTCATCGCCGGCCGCCTGACGCTGTCCGATGCGATTGAACGGCTGACGATCGGTCCGGTGCGAGCCTGGAATCTTGATCAGGGAGCACTGATCGGTTTGGGCACACTGCAGGTCGGCGCGCCGGCCGACCTGACGATGCTCTCGACCGACGCGGTCTCGCGGGTTCAGCCCGCCTCGTGGGCATCAAAGGGCAAGAACACACCGCTCGACGGCCACTCGCTGATTGGGCTGGTCGCGGCGACGATTTCACAGGGACGCATCGTCTGGGACGGTCGGGAGCAGTAATGACCGAACATATGGAGGCGGCGCTGGTACTGGCCGATGGCGCGGTGTTCCGCGGCATCGCACTCGGCGCCGCGACCGACACCTGGGGCGAGGTCGTCTTCAACACCTCGATGACCGGCTACCAGGAGATGCTGACCGACCCGTCCTATGCGGGACAGATCCTGGTCCTCACCTACCCGTTAATCGGCAACTACGGGATCGACCCGCCCATCGATGAATCGCGCCAGATCCAGGTCCGCGGTCTGATCGTCCGCTCTGAATGCGAATCGCCGTCACACCCCCGCGGCGGAATGCGGCTGCACGACTATCTCGCCTCGGCGGCCGTACCCGGGATCGCTGGCGTCGACACGCGAGCCATCACCCGCCGCATTCGGCACGAGGGCGTAATGATGGGCATGATCGTCCCCGGCGATCAGGTCGAGGCAGCCCGCCAGCGACTGGCCGAGTTGCCCGCCTACGACACGCAGGATTTCATCGACGTTGGCGTCGACCAGCCCTATAGCTGGGTCGACGGCCGGCCACAGGCGTTCTCAAATGGCGCCGCTGAACCGGGACCGCACATCGTCGTGCTCGACGAAGGACTGAAGTACAACATCTTGCGCAATCTGCGCCGTCGCGGCTGCCGGGTCACGGCGATGCCACCGTCCTCCGGCGTCGAAGACATTCTCTCGGCCAATCCAGATGGCGTTTTGCTCTCGCCGGGACCCGGTGACCCGCAACTTCGCGAGTTCCAGGTTCAGACGGCAACCTCGCTGATCGGCAAACTGCCGATCATGGGTATCTGCATGGGACACCAGGTGTTGGGCCGCGCCTTCGGCGCCGACACGTTCAAACTCAAGTTCGGACACCGCGGCGGCAATCATCCCGTGCTGGAGGTGCCGACCGGTCGGATCGCGATCACGGCCCAGAATCACGGCTATGCCGTCGATCCGCACGGACTCTCGCCCGACGTCGAGGTGACACACATCAATCTGCACGACGAGACGGTAGAGGGATTGGCTCACCGCAGCGAGCCAGTGTTTTCGATTCAATACCACGCAGAGGCATCGCCCGGTCCACTGGACAACGGACACCTCTTCGACCGTTTCCTCGACCTGATCAGCGAGAGTCAGGGAGCCTGACATGACGCACTCCACCGGCCTGGACGAGGGCCCAGAGCCCGAGTATCGACTGGCGACCGCCGATGACGCCGCCGCAATCTCCGACGTGATCCGCGACGTGGTCGAGGGACCGAATCCGGTGGTGTTCGATCGCCCCTGGAGTGTCGAAGAGGTCTCGACATGGCGACGACGGTTGGGCAACAGCGGCGCCATCTACGTGGCGGTCGAGGGCGACCATCTGATTGGCTTCGGCGCGCTCGACTACAACACGCGCCAGCCCGACACCTGCACGCTCGGCGTCTGGCTGCGTTCAGAGTGGCGCAGGCGCGGCATCGGCACGGTGTTGGCCGAATACCTCCTCTCGCACGCGCGCGAACAGAACTTCCGCCGAGTCGTCGGTTCACTGCCTGACAACAACGAGGCCGCCCTCTCCTTCCTCAGCGCCATCGGCGCGCTTGCGCCGCTGATCAATCCGGATTCACGATTCGAGCTGCCGCTGTGATTGGACGTTCGATTGCACCTTCGTCGCTGGTTGCTCGTCAGCGCGCTGATCTTCGCGCTCATCGGCGCAGGCACGTTGACCGTATCGGTCTGCTGCATGTTCGGTCTGATTGGGAGTCAGTGCGAACTCTGGCTGCTGGGCCCGCTCCTGGCACTACCGCTCGCTCTGGGTCTTGGCCTGATCGGTCGAGCCGCCGGCAGACCGCCCGTGCCGGAGTCGGCGGAGTCGGTCGAGCCAATGGGAAGCGGGGAACGTGAAGAAGCCTGAATCCGTCCTGATTATCGGCAGCGGGCCAATCGAGATAGGCCAGGCGGCCGAGTTTGACTACGCCGGTACGCAGGCCTGCAAGGCGATGTCCGAAGAGGGTGTGCGTTCAATCCTGGTCAACTCCAATCCGGCCACGATCATGACCGACGAAGGCGTCGCCGACGAGGTCTACATCGAGCCGCTGACAGTGCCGGTCTTGCGCCGGATCATCGAGAAGGAACGCCCCGATGGTCTGTTGCCCACGCTCGGCGGACAGGTCGGTCTGAACCTCGCCGTAGACCTGCACGAGGCCGGCGTGCTGGAAGAGTTCAATGTCCGATTGCTGGGCACCCCGCTCGACGCCATCCGTCGCGCTGAAGACCGCGAGCTGTTCCGCACCGCGATGCGCGAGATCGGCGAGCCAACGCCGCCCTCGGCGGTCGTTCACTCGCTCGCCGAGGCTCGGGACGCGTTGGAAGAGATCGGCCTGCCGGTCGCGATTCGACCCGCGTACACGCTGGGAGGAACCGGCGGCGGATTCGTCCGCACGATGGAGGAGTTCGAGCGAGTCGTGCAGACCGGACTGGACGCCTCGCCGATCACGCAAATCTTGATCGAGCGCTCGCTGCTCGGCTGGAAAGAGGTCGAGTACGAGGTGATGCGCGACGGCGCCGACACCTGCATCACGATTTGCAACATGGAGAATCTCGACCCGATGGGCGTCCACACGGGCGATTCAATCGTGGTCGCACCATCGCAGACGTTGTCCGACAAGGACTACCA
>VXTH01000292.1:4327-5740 GCA_009837565.1 Chloroflexota bacterium
CAAACGGCTCGACGAAATCGCCAACCAGGTCACCGGACGCACCCAGGCGGCGTTCGAGCCGGCGCTGGACTACTGCGTCGTCAAGATCCCGCGCTGGCCCTTCGACAAGTTCGAGGCCGGCGATCGCGTGCTTGGCACGCAAATGAAGGCCACCGGAGAGGTGATGGCCATCGACCGGACCTTTGAAGCCGCCTTGCAGAAGGCGATTCGCTCGCTCGAATTCGGCGGCCGCACGGTCCTCTGGGAAGACTCGGAGAAGGAGGAGGAACCGTTCCGCGGTTCTGAAACACCGACCGATGTCCGGCTCTGGCACTTGCTCGCCGCTGTGCGCGCCGATCTGCCGCTCGACGAGATCGCCAGTCACTCCGGCGTTGACCCCTGGTTTCTCGAACGTCTCGAGACGATTGTGCGGATGGAGCAACGTCTGCTGGCCGAGCCGCTGACGCCTGCTCTCATGCGCCGCGCCAAGCGCATGGGATTTGCCGACGAGCAGATTGCCAACCTGGCCGGCAGCGTCGACGAGCGAATCCGGGAACAACGGCTGAGCTGGGGCATCGCGCCGGTCTACAAGATGGTCGACACCTGCGCGGCCGAGTTCGACGCCGTCACGCCATACTTCTACTCGACCTACGAGGACGAGAACGAGGCCAAACCGGAGCTGGGCAAACGCGCTCTGGTGGTCGGCTCAGGACCGATCAGAATCGGTCAGGGGATCGAGTTCGACTACGCCTCGGTCAAGGCAGCGCAGGCGCTGCGGGCAGCCGGGTGGGGCGCGGTGATGGCGAACAGCAATCCCGAGACCGTATCAACCGACTTCGACACTTCCGATCGGCTCTACTTCGAACCACTCGACGAAGAGGCCGTGCGTGACATCCTCGAAAACGAGGACGGATCTCAGAACGGCAATGGCGGGAATGGAGGCGTCGCCTCCATCCTGCAGTTTGGCGGCCAGACCGCGATCAACCTCGCCGGACCGCTGACGACCGCGGCCAGACCGATCCTCGGCTCGTCGGCAGACGTGATCGACCTGGCCGAGGACCGTAAGCGCTTCGAGCGCTTCCTCGCCGACCTGGGCATTCCGCAGCCCCCGGGCACAGCGGTGAGCAGCATCGACGAGGCTGTCCTCGCCGCCGACGCGATCGGCTATCCCGTGCTGGTCCGGCCGTCGTATGTGCTGGGCGGTCGGGCGATGGAGATCGTCCAGGGTGTCGGCGATCTCGCCCGCTACGTCACTCAGGCCCAGGCGGCTGCGCCCGGCAAACCCATCCTGATCGACAAATACCTGGCCGGGATCGAGGTCGAAGTCGACGCGATCTGCGGCGGCGCCGGCGACGACGCGGTGCTGATCCCCGGGATCATGGAGCACATCGAGCGCGCCGGCGTGCACTCGGGCGACTCGATGGCCGTCTACCC
>VXTH01000253.1:0-5721 GCA_009837565.1 Chloroflexota bacterium
GGACACGGAAGCGTGACCGAGCAACTCCTGCACCACCCGGACATCGGCGCCTCCGTCGATCATATGAGTGGCGAATGAGTGTCGCAACAGATGGGGATGCACGTCGCCGGGCAGACAGGCGCGCTGGGCGTATCGCCGCACGCTCAACTGGACTGCCCGGGCGGAGAGCGGGCCGCCGAATCGATTGAGCCAGAGCCAGGTCTGAGACTTCGAGGTGACCAGAGCCGGACGGCCGTCGCGCAGGTATCGCTGGAGCCATTGCCGGGCTGACTTGCCCAGCAGGGCCATGCGTTGTTTGTCGCCTTTACCCAACACGCGGATCGCGTTGTAGTCGTCGTCGTGGTCGGTCATGCGCATGCCGACCAACTCCGAGACTCGCAGGCCGGAACCATAGAGCACTTCGAGCATTGCGCGATCCCTGATGCCTGACGGAGTTGAGATGTCGGGGACTGATAGCAGGGCCTCGATGTCGCGCTGGCTGAGCACGGTCGGGAGGTGTGAAGTGGCCTTCGGCGTAGACGCGAGCACGAGCGGGTCGCGTTCGATCTCGTCGGTCCGGTTCAGGTGGCGGGTGAAGGACCGGATGGTTGAAGCGCGGCGGCGGACGGAGGCCTCCGCAATTCCGCCGGACCGGATGTCGGCGAGGTATTGGCGGTAGTCGGCGCGGCTGAGGTCGGCGAGCTGATGATCGTGCTGCTCCAACCAGGCGAGGAAGTGGGAGATGTCGGAGCGGTAGTTGCGGATGGTGTGGTGGGAGAGTCCTCGCCCGTGTTGGAGGTGTCTGAGGTAGCGGTCGAGGGATTCCTCGGGCGACGGGGATACGGAGTTCGTGGTCACGAACTCACTGTAGGAGACGTACGAAGGGGCTAACGCCGTCTTCCGCTCCGACGTCCTCCACGTCTCCCGCCTCCGCGACGCGGTGCTTTCGGTTCGGCGAGTAATGCGAGGGCTCGGTCGAGGTCGATGGTTTCGAGATCGTCTTCGTCCTTGAGGTTTCGGCGCTCGTCGCCGGACTGGACGTAGGGTCCCCAGCGACCGGGGCGGACGGTGACTTCTTCGCCGGATTCGGGATGCTCGCCCAGGGTCTTGGGCCAGCGCAGCCACTCGATGGCGTGCTCGAGGTTGACGTCGGGGAGTTCCATGTCTTTGGGGACTGAGGCGCGGCGCGGTTTCGGTTGGCCGCGCTTCGGTCGGCCGACGGCCTCGCCGAGCTGAACGAAGGGTCCGAAGCGGCCGTTGAGCAGCCAGACATCGTCGTCGTAGTCGGGATGGTGTCCCAGCTTGCGCGGCAGTTGCAGGGTGGTTTCGAGGAGATCGCCGGCTTGCGCGAGGGTGAGGTCTGCCGGGGCCATGTCGGGCGGCAGCGGCGCGGTGCGCATACTGTCGCCGACGCCGCGGCGGATGAAGGAGGAGCCGCCTCGAATCCGGACCTGGATGTCGTCGGGGCCGACGTGGTCGTCGCCGTCGAGGTCGAGGCTGAGTCCGCTCTCGTCCAGATTGAGGGCCCAGAAGGGGATGGTGTCGATTTTCTCGGCAACGCGGCCCTTGAGTCCGCTTTCGCTGCCGTCGTCGCCGAAGTAGAACTCGTGCAGGTGCTGTTCCGCGCGAGCCTCGCCGCGTGCGATCTGATCGAGCGTGTCCTCCATATCGGCGGTGAATTCGGCGTTGACGAGGTCGGCGAAGTGCTGGGTGAGCAGATCGATGACGCCGAAGCCGAGGAAGGTGGGGATGAGCGTGCGTCCGCTGCGGGTGACGTAGTTGCGGTCGGTGAGGGTCTTGATGATCGCGGCGTAGGTGCTGGGTCGGCCGAGTCCGTCGTCCTCGAGTTTCTTGACCAGTGTCGCTTCGGTGTAGCGGGCGGGCGGCTGCGAGTCGCTGCGCTTGGGCTCGAAGTTGATGAGTTGGGCGGGTTCACCCTCATTCACGTCGGGTAGAAGCTGTTGGCCGTCGCCTCGTGGTGGCAGGACTTCGTACCAGCCGGGGAAGAGGACGACCTGTCCGTTGGCGATCATCACGGCGGGATCGTCGGCGGGCCGGCCGGTCAATTGGGCTTCGAGCTCGATTCGGGTTCGTTCGACTTGCGCGTCGGCCATCTGGCAGGCCAGGGATCGACGCCAGATCAGGTCGTAGAGGGCAAAGTCGTCTCCGTCGAGGACGCCGCGCAGGGAGTCGGGGGTGCGGGCGATGTCGGTGGGCCGGATTGCTTCGTGGGCCTCCTGCGCGTTGCGCGAGCGGGTCTTGTAGGTGCGGAACTGGTGGTAGTCGTCGCCGTAGGTGGTCTGGATGTAGTTGGCGGCCTGGGCGAGGGCCTGATCGGAGAGGGTGACGGAGTCTGTCCGCATGTAGGTGATGAGTCCGACGCGCTCCGCGCCCAGATCGACGCCCTGGTAGAGGCGCTGGGCGGCGGCCATCGCGCGGGCTGCTCCCATGCCCAGGCGGTTTGAGGCGGCCTGCTGCATGGTCGATGTCGTGAAGGGCGGTGCGGGACGCATTCGGGCCTGGGTTTTGGCGATCGTCGAGACGAGCCAGTCGGCGTTGACCAGCGTTGGCCGGATGTCTTCCAGTGATTCCTCGGTTTCCCAGCGCTTGTTCGATGCTGCCAGCTGTCCGGTGGTCGGATCGAAGTCGGAGGTCTGGCTGGCCAGTTCGACGCCGCCGAGCGAGAGCAGACGGGCGCTGAGCTGGCTGTCGCCGATTGCGAAGTCGGCGTTGGCGCCCCAGTACTCGGCGCTGACGAAGGCCATGCGCTCGCGTTCACGCTCGACGAGGAATTTCAGTGCGACGCTCTGCACACGGCCCGCCGACGTTCCCTGGCCCAGTTTGCGCCAGAGCACCGGACTGAGCGAATAGCCATACAAGCGGTCGAGGATGCGCCGGGATTCCTGGGCTTCGACGAGATTGCCGTCAATGTCGCGGGGCGATTCCAGCGCCTGTTCGATGGCAGTCGGCGTGATTTCGTGGAAGACGATGCGCTCGTACGGGACCTTGGGTTTCAGGACCTCGAGCAGGTGCCAGCCGATTGATTCCCCCTCGCGATCTTCGTCGGTGGCCAGCAGGACGCGATCGGCCTGACGCAACTCCTTGCGCAGCCTGGTGACATGCTTTTTCGACTCGCTGGGCACGATGTAGTAGGGCTGGAACCCGTGATCGACGTCGACGGCGAGGTCTGCCCAGGGTTGGCCCTTGATCTTGGCCGGCCGTTCGGCGGCGCGGCGGGGCAGATCGCGGACGTGACCGAAACAGGCGCTGACCACGTAGTCGTCGTCGAGGAACCTGGAGATCGTGTCGGCCTTGGCGCCGGACTCAACGATGACGAGCGTTTTGCCGTTGCCTGAGCCGGCGTCGCTAGCGTCGGGCATAGGTCATCGGTCCTACCTGATGAATCAGACCCTTGAGTTCGAGCGTGGCCATGGCGGCGGCGGTTTCATGCACCGGCTGCTGGATCAGGCGCGAGAGCTCGTCGACGTGGATCGGTTCGCTGCCGAGCCGGTCGAGCAGCATCGCCTCCATGGGGTCCTCCGGCAGCTGTTCCACCAGTTCCGCCTGTCGTTCGATTGGTCCCAGGTTGAGCTCGTCGAGCACGTCCTGGGCGCAAGTGACGAGCTTACCCAAGCCGCGCTTGATCACGTTGTTGGCGCCGGTCGAGCGCTCGGAGGTGATCGGACCGGGCACAGCGAAGACTTCTCGTCCCTGATCGAGCGCAGAGGTCACGGTATGCCAGGTACCTGATTTTTCGCCAGCCTCAGTCACGAGTGTTCCAAGGGTCATGCCGGCGATGATCCGGTTTCGGCGGGGGAAATATCTCGCGTCGGGACGCTTGCCGAGCGGGTATTCGCTGAGCATTGCTCCGCCGCTGTCGAGAATTCTGGACGCGAGCCCCTTGTGTTCCGGGGGATACACATGGTCCAGTCCGCTGGCGACGACCGCGATGGTCCGGCCGCCCTGATCGAGCGTCATCTCGTGCGCGACTCCGTCGACACCGCGCGCCAGTCCAGAGACGATGGTCAGTCCGGAGCCGGCCAGCTCGGACGTCAGCGTCCGCGTGACCTGGAGGCCGTATGGCGTCGGGCGGCGGGTGCCGACGATGGCGAGTGACCATTCGTCTCGATCGATCAGTTGCCCGCGAACGTAGAGCAGCGGCGGCGGGTCGGCGATTTCCCTGAGCCGCCGCGGATAGCGCTCGTCGCGCGGCGTCAATGCGTCGATCCCGGCGTCGAGCATGCGGCCGTAGGCTTCGGCCGGATCGAGCGTAGCTCGGCTGGTCTCGAGTTCGTCGATGGTTCCACTGTCCAGCCCGGCCTGACGAAGCTGAGCGCGGTCGGCACGCCAGGCTTCTTCGAGGTCCTCGAAGAATCGCTCCAACCCGGCCATTCGAGCCGGGCCGATTCCGGTGACATAAGAGAACGCGACGCGGAACTGGACGTCGTCGGTTGGCGGTTCGGTGAATTGCGGCACGGGCGCTCACATTAGCGCGAGATGGCCTCGCTGTCAGCAAGTGTGGATTCGCTGGTTTCAGCGCGCATTTGTACCACACGCCGGCCATTCATGCGCTCAACGACGACTGTGAGCGTGCCCAGACGCACCTCGTCGCCGACCTCCGGGATTCGCCCCAGGCGATCGAACACGAGCCCGGCGACGGTGTCGTAGTCGGCGGCTTCGATGTGACCGCCGATCTGTTCCAGGGCGGCCAGCGGCGCTCGACCGTCAAGAATGAGTGCGCCGTCGACCAGCCGCGCACCCTCGTTGTCGGCGCCGGCGGGGTCATACTCGTCGGCGATTTCGCCGACGATTTCCTCGAGAATGTCCTCAAGTGTGATCAGTCCGGCGGTACCGCCGTACTCGTCCAGCACGATGGCCATGTGGACTCGCGATCCGCGCAGCTCGTGCAACAGATCGTCGATGAGTTTGGACTCGGGGACGAAGATTGGCTCGCGTCCGAGCTCAGAGATATCCCGTTCGCGATCCTTGAGGATTTCGGCCATCAGGTCCTTGGCGTAGACGATCCCGATGATGTTGTCGACAGAATCCTCGTAGATCGGCACGCGAGAGAACCCATGCTCAAGCAGATAGTTGGCTGCGTCGGTCAGCGCGGTGTCGGAACGCAGCGCGGCGATGTCGGGGCGCGGAGTCATCGCCTCGCGCACGATGCGATCGCCGATTGTCATGATGCCGCGAATCATCTCGCGTTCGTCCTCGGCGATGGTCTCGTTCTCCTGCTCGATTAACACTTCGATGTCGGTCGGTTGCGGGGCGACTTCTGTGTGCCGCCGCCCCAGTCCGGTGACGAGGCGCGCGGGCGCCTCAAGGATCGCGGCGGGAACCAGGAATACGGCATCGAGCAGATCGATGACCGGGACAAAGTTCATTGCGAAGCCCTCAGGCCAGGTGGCTGCCAGACGCCGGGGCACGGAGTGAATCAGCGCGGCGACAATGGCAGAGACGAGACCGGTGACGACCAGGGTCTCCCACTGGAAGCCAGTCTCGCGGATGATGATGTAGAAGATGGCGGTGAACCCGCTGGCGACGGCGACCGTGCGACCGACGGCGAACGAGCCCAGGGCCCGCTCCCGATCGGCGGTGATGCGGGTCAGCCGATTAGCGCGCCGGCTATCGGGCTGACGGCTGGCGAGCAGCCGGGCTCGGGACCGCGGCAAGGAAATCACGCCGGCTTCAGCGATGGCCTCGAGCACGAGCAGCGCCACGGCGAGGATCAGAACGACC
>VXTH01000191.1:0-5677 GCA_009837565.1 Chloroflexota bacterium
ACTCTTGATTGCCCCACTGCCGGGCAACTCGACGATCGGCCTGGGATAGAAGTCGGGATTGACACCGTGGACGCGTCTGAGGATCTGTTGGCCGCTCCAGAGCTTGCCCAAGCCGCATCGGGCTCTGGAGAGCGCCTCCTCGTTCGCGACCAGCGAGCCCATGGCGATCAACTCGAGGATCTTCCGAACCTGGAGACACATTGATTCGACCGCGGTTGCTTTGAACATGAGTCGACCGGGTTCGGCCAAAATCAGATTGACCACGGAAGTGCGTCGCTTGATCTCCTGCATGAGCTGGCAATAGGCATCAAGGTCGAGGTCTGACATTGGGCGTCCGTTCTGATTGTGCTATCCCTTGAACAGCGACTGCAGGCGAGGCTGCCATCGGGCCACGACTCGCCGAGCACATCCCTGTGCACGAGGGGCAATGGACCAGCTTAATGGATGATCCAGTGAGCCACTTATCGTCCACTTTAGTCGGGTAGGTCGAGCGCCAAGATCTGCATGACACAGCGTCGAACTCCCTCGCGACAGAACACCCAATACGCCTCGTCCAGTCGTGCGATGCACTGACGTTTCAGCTACTCTAGCCGCCGCAACGCGAGGGAGGTTGTCGGGGCGCACCCTCAACTTGCAACCTCTGTCCCGTTCGCACTTGAGTTCGATCGCGCGAATCTACACAGTGCAACTCGGAGAACATAGCCCTGAGGAACCATCCACATCTGGCCGCTCTTCGTCCTTTAGGTAGTCCCATTCCTCGCGCTTCTTCGGCTTGGTGTTGAGCACGGACCAGGCGACGCGGCGCGGGTCGTCGTCAATCTGCTCTGGAATCGGCTTCGGCGGTCGGCCCGGCTTCTTCTTCTCAGGCAAGCGTCGACTGCCGTGAGAATGGCTTGCTGCATCGAGCGCACGTGGGTCTCGAAGTCGGTACGGCCGATGGTGCGGGCACCTAGCAGGCGCTCGCCGGGTTCTTCAAGGGTTAGCACTTCCCAGTACCTACGTCGAAGCTCTCCGTCCTGCGGTTCTGACACGAGCCCGATCACGTCTCCCCGAGGGCCGGGGCGACCGGCTCGGGCAGCGTGTCGAGCACCCGGTCCAACTTGAGTCGCTTGAGCAGCGGCGAGAGTTCGGCGGCGGTGACGGTAATGATGATGCTCCATCGTGGTCCGGACGGAGCTGGGCGAAGGCGGTACCGGGGCGGAGGAAGCGCCCGCGCGGCAAGGGCGGCCGCTGTGCCGGGGTGGTCACCTGTTCGAGCGCTTCGGTGAGGATGCGTTCGACCCGGCGGATGTCGATCAGGTCGACCTCCAGGGCGAGCCAGCAGGGGGCCTCGAGCCGTTCGGCCGAGTAGCGCTCGACAAGCGGCTGCTCGACGCCGCCTGCTCGCTGTAGTTCCTCGATCGCCGCGAACACGTGCTGCTCGTCGAGCCGGTGCAGGCAGAGGTCGTCGAGGATCAGCAGATCGGGCGCGAGGAAGCTGCAGAAGGCCTTGCCCACGGAGCGGTCGATGCGGGCCTGGGCCATCTCGCGAGAGTAGCGATCGGGAGGAGCGAAGCGCACCGGGAGAGTCGCTGTCCCGGCCGCGCATCACTCTGTCTGGATTCGGGTGTGGTATGTGGTGGCGGCGGCGGTATCGGCGGGCACCCCATCTCTCGGAACTCGTTATGGCTCCTGCCACCGCATAGCTGCGTCGACCTCAGGGACGACCACAACCCTGGAATTCAGGTGTTCCACCATCCCCGCCAGAGCCGACCAGGATGCTCAACCTCTCATCCTCTTGCCCGCCTAGCGATCAGTCCCAGAACCACTGGCCGATCCAGAACGGCCACCACATCAGAAACGTGAGCGCCAGCGCGAGACCGAGCCGCCGCTTGGTCGGGGCGCTGACCACGCCAGCGATGATTGCAACGTGAGCACCGAGCAGCACTCCGAGCGGATGCCCAAGCCACCACCCCAACGTCCCGCCGAGCAACGCGCCGCCAACAATCAGCACATCCGGGAATCTACTCTGCGTCGCCATGAAGAAGCCTTAGCAGTCAGGTGCGCGGCCCGCTGATCGGCGGGCCGCGCAGTTCATGGACTACTGCCTGGACGCTATTGCGGCGAAGCCCAGCACTGCGTGTGGTAGTGGAGGTTCGGGTAGTTGCCTTCGCCGCCAGTCCACTCGAAATCGAAGTCGCAGTCGTATCCACCTCCGGCGTGGACGTTGATCTGCACCTCGCTCTCCGCCCACACGTCGGGGAACTGGCTGGTCGGGTAGCCATCGGAGTGGAACGAGGTGAAGACCCAGGCTGAGTAGGTGGAGTTGCCGTTGCTGTAGAACGCTCCGTCGTCGGACTCGTTGGTGTGGATATGCCAGTTGGCGTTGGGCCAGCGATCGATGTACGGAGACGCGCTCGTGATCAGGTTGTTCGTCCAGTACCACTCGGCCCGCGAGTAGTGGAAGAACATCGGCAAGGCGAGCACTTCGTGTCCGTAGATCTTCGAGAGTGCGGCCCGCGATCCAGAAGACTGCGTGTACGCGAGTGCCGATGGTGTGTCGCCCACGTCATCGACTGTCAGCGCAGTTCTGATTTGCACACCGTCGCAGTCACCGGAGGCGAACACGGCTACGTCGTAGCCGCCATCCATGGCTGTTGGCGTGTAGCTGATCTGACAGGTGGATGCAGCATTGGCGGCAGCTTGAACGCTGACGGTAAGTTCGCAGTCACCGGCGCTCGCCGTTCTGCTGACTGGCGCAGCGCCAGTTCGAGGCGCCAGTGTGCCACTGCCAGCGCAGGCCAACACTGCGCTCCCATCTTCGCTCGGGTCGTGGGCCTCGGCTGTGCCGAACGCTGCGAGGAACAACGTGGCCGCCACGAATGCGGCGGCCGTCAAAATCATACCGCGGGCGATGCGTCTTCTCTGTTTTGTCGCGTGCTTGTGGATGAGGTGGTCGAATCGGGACGTCATGATGTCCCTCCTTTCGATGTGAACCTCCTCTGTCCACTTCGGACCCTACGCTTTACAAAACGCTCCTGCAGACGGTCCCGCGGATCGCCCGGACGACCAACCTCAGCTCCAGGTCCAGCCGGCGCCAGTCGGAGATGTAGCAAGTCGCCTCATATGGCGCTCTGGCCCGTTGCTGATCAGGTGCCAGTGTCGCCACCGCGCTGTGACTCGCTCCTTCTGCTTGCCCTCTTGCTCTGTGATTTCCTTTGGGAAGTTTCGCGGGGCGAGTCGACCGATCACTGTTGCTCACCGTAGCCAGCGTCCGACTCCTCCACACCCGCAGCATCGACGCCACCATCCCTGCTGTCCTACCACCGTTCGGGGCGACCGTCGAGCGCCTTCACTCGTTCGCGTAGGCCGCCCACGTCCGCTCACCGGCCCTTGATTCTCCACGCAAGTCTCTGCCAGACCTCGTAGGGAAGGCTCCTCCTCACCTCTCCCCCTCGCGGTCGCCTCTGGCAAGCGGCCCTCGACGATAAGCGGGTCAGTTCCGCGTTCTGTCGACACGGCGTACCCAGCTTGACGAAAGCCCCACGGCCCGTCGCGCTTCGAACTCGCGCTGCATCTGCCGTCCCAGTTCTTCCGCCCCGCCGAAGCGGCCCAGGGTCACGACGCGCCCCGCCCAGTGCAGCGGTTCGATCCAGAGGCGCTGGCGGCCCAACTCCCGCAGCCGGTGCTCGCGCAGCTGCAACTCGTTGTCCCGGCGCACCTCGTCCCAGGGGGAGGTATCCGGCGACAGGGTCAACAGGCGGTCGTCGATCAGCTGGATCTCCAGCCTCAGCAGCCGCTCGGTCGCCTTGAGCCAGGCCAGGGTGTGCGGCGGACTGTCCAACGCGCGCAGGGCCCGCCGCCACTCGGCGACCACGGGTAGCGCCTCGCTGTAGACCTCGCCGTCGTCGGGCATGGGATCGACAGTGACCTGTTCCGTATGGACGCGCGCTGGAGCATCGGAGCCGGCCGATAGCTTGCCGCCGGAACCCCGTCGGAAGCCCGGCCCCCGTACAATCATTCTCCCCACTCGCTCCGAAACATAAACGGACCGCGATCCGGGCAACGGGTCTCCGATTACCTGCGATCCCGTGAGCATCTACTTCGTCGGCGGCGGCCTCATGGTCCGACCCTCCTGCTAGACGCCCAGCCTGACGGAATGGGACGCCGGCCTACGAATCCAGGCTCAGTACTGAGAGCGACTCCCTCAGCAGCCCGCTATTCCATGCAGATGTACCGCCCGCCGGCACTCCACGTTCCCCACCCCGGTGGATCGCCGTCCAGCAACACGACTTCGGCCACGGCTGCGACAACCGAATGGTCCGGGCCATGCCGGGTGCGTGTGAACAGGACGATCCGTTCCTCCTCAAACCAACGGTACTCAAAGTCCAATAGAGTGAACCCTTCGCCTTGTTGACCCAGGAATGCGACCAACTCATCCGGTAGATCGCTATCCGCTGTCAGGCCATGCGGAAGAATCACATTCTCGGGATATGTCTCAGACACCTCCTCTCCGCACAGATTGCCGTACTTCAGGCTGTTAACGTAGGGGTAGTACAACAGCCGGGTCGCTGGCGCTCCGTCCAGCTCAGCCGGAGGCTCTTCTTCCCGTTCCCACAACGGTATCGGCTGCTCCACGTGATCGTCCGCTGACTCCCCATCCGCCACCCGAACGCGGGGACCGTCGTCCTCACGTTCCACCGCCGCCTGCATATCTCCGCTGCATCCTGCCCACCACAACGATGCGGCGGTCAACAGCAGGACGCATCTGACTCGCCGCACCGGCCGTCCCGTCCTCTCCTCTTCGCACCTGTGCGCTTCAGCCCAGCTATGGGCTGCGCGGACTCGCGTCCGCGTTGCACAGGTAGAGCAACTCCGAGCGAACGATCTCCCAGCGAAGACCGGTAGCGTGCCCCCTCCCGCTTCAGGTCAATGTACTTGGTGACACCACATGGTCAGCACGCACGTGATCTGAGTGGCCAACAGAGCGTGCATGCGGACCAGCTCCGCAGAGCCATGGTTTGCTCTCTGCACAGGATACGCCTGAGTTTGAGGAGGAATGGCATTGGCCACGGCGTGTTGCGCGTCGCCCCAGCGCATCTCCTCAGATCGACAGGATGGCTCAATCAGAGAAGCTACCCAGAGCCTCGTACTGCGCCAACAACCTGTGTGTGAGCGCTAGCGCATTGAACGGCCATTGTGGTTGGTGGAAGACGAGAAATCCTCGACGTGCAAACTCGTCCGCGCCATTCACGAGCGCCAGATTGTGGTCAACGAGGTGACGGGCAGCCGTGAAGGCGACCTCGACGGCGGCCAGCAGGAACTGCCGATTGTCATCAGTTAGATCGATCCACCGAAACCAGGAGGTCACGGCGGGCTCGATTGACATCACCAACGCGGTCGGAATCAAGAGGCTCGAACTGGCGGCGTCCGGCAAGGGCGCGAACACGCTGTAGCCAGCGCACTGTAACTCTATGCATGAGTGGACCTCTCCCGCCTCCAGCTCCTCCAAGAACAACCGCAGGACATCGAGTGCAAATGGGAGTCGTGTGTGCGCTCCCCGCTCGCTTTGCTCAGGGATTAGAGCGATGACATGTTGGTCCAATCTGTCGACGTAGAGCGGATGCACCCGATCCACTACTCCATGCCTGATCACGTTCTCAGTCGTATCGACCAGGTGATCCGCCGCCGCTGAGAG
>VXTH01000020.1:0-1730 GCA_009837565.1 Chloroflexota bacterium
ACGAACATGATCGGGGCCATTCGAGATACGGAACGAACGTTCTGGTCACTGTAGCGAAAGGATATGCGGTGTTGGGGGGTCGGGGGTGACGGAGGGGGGGCGACGGCTAAGGGGAAGCGGGACGGTTTGGCTGCGTGGGAGGATCGCGGTCTGGGCCCGCATCAAGCGCGGGGCATCGGAGAGGGGTCGGGTCAATCGGTTCTTGGGAGGAGGGCGAGGTTGTTGCGGTGGACGACGGCGGAGCCGTAGCTGTAGCCGAGTGCTTCGGCGATCTCGGAGGATTTCTTGCCGCGGATCTTCATCGTTTCGCCGGACGAATAGTTGCTGATGCCGACGGCGACGGGAATGTTATTGGCGTCGTACAACTGGATGATGTCGCCGCGTTCGAACTGGCCGCGAACGTTTGTGATTCCGGCCGGGAGCAAGCTGCGGCCCTGCCGGGTCAGCGCGGTCACGGCGCCCCCGTCGAGGTCGATGCCTTCGCCGTTGTGCAGACCGGCGAGCAGCCAGCGCTCGCGGCTGTCGCGAATCGTGGTGTCGGCGGGGACGAGCGTGCCCAGACGTTCGCCGCCGGCGATCCGGCTGATCACGTTGGGCTCGTGTCCGGAAGCGATCACCACTTCGGTTCCGCCCGCGGATGCCCGCCGCGCGGCCTCCAGCTTGGCTCGCATGCCGCCTCGGCTTCGTTCGTCGACATCGCCGGCGGCCGGCATCATCGAGCCGGGATTGCGCAGGACCGGAATCAGGTTCGCCTCCTCGTGCGAACGCGGATCGTGATCGTAGACCCCGTCGACGTCGCTGAGCAGGATTAGCAGGTCGGCGTCGATCAGGTTGGCGATCAGCGCCGACAGCGCGTCGTTCTCGCCGAAGGCGCCGCCGCGAAGCTCTTCGTCGGCGACGACATCGTTCTCGTTGATGATCGGCACGACGCCGTACTGGAGCAGGCGCAGCAGCGTGTTGCGGACGTTGAGGTAGCCACGGCGCTCAGTCACGTCGCCCCGGGTGATCAGCGCCTGGGCGGCGGTCAGGCTGTAGCGCTGGAGCAACGAGTCGTAGCGCTGCACGAGCTGAGCCTGTCCGATCGCGGCCAGGGCCTGGCGGGCGCCGACCGAGGAACGAGTCTTGCTGACGCCGACGCGGGCGCGTCCGGCGGTCACGGCGCCGGAGGTGACGACGGCGACCTGGGCCCCTTCGAGGCGCAGCTCGGCCACCTGTCGGACGACTGCTTCGAGCACTCCGGGGTCGAGGCGGTCGCTGCCGGAGGTGAGCAGGTTGGTGCCGAGCTTGCAGATGATCCGGCGGGGTTGGCTGTCGGTCATCGAATCACCGCCCGCCGGCCCCATTGGCTCCGTCTTGGGCTGATAATGGCGTCATGCGATGGTCGCCGCAGATCGAACTTGAGGCGCTGCGCGAGCGCGGGTTGCGCTGGCGTCGCTGGTTGGTGTTGCATCTCGGCTGGTGGCGGACAGATTTGCAGCTGCTGGCCAAACGGTCGGTCTCCGAGTTCCTCGACGACCATTGCGCCCAACTCGCGGCCTCGATGTCGTACTACGTGTTCTTCTCGCTGTTCCCGTTGGCCATCCTGGTGGTCTCGATTGCGGGCGTGCTGCTGACCGACGACGGCCTGCGCGAGGAGGTCGTGGACGGGTTGTTCGAGCGGCTGCCGTTGCAGTCGGGGGCGGGCAAGGAGGATCTGGAGCAGTTGATCGAGCCGATCGCCGACGGCCGGT
>VXTH01000020.1:1740-5649 GCA_009837565.1 Chloroflexota bacterium
ACGGCCGGTCGGCGGTCGGCGTGATATCCGTGCTCGGTCTGATCTGGGCGGCGACGGGGATGATGTCGGCGCTGCGCTTCAGCCTCGACTCGGCCTGGGACCTGGAGTTCCGCCGGCCGTTCGTGCGCGGCAAGCTGGTCGACCTGGGGCTGGTCCTGGGCGTGGGCGGGTTGCTGACGATCTCGATCGGCGCGACGGCGGTGCTGCAGGTCGGCACCGATGTGTCGGACTCGGTGTCGGACTCGCTGGGTCCGTTCGGCGCTGAGGCGACAGGATTCTTCCGCCTGGTCACGGTGCTGCTGCCGTTCCTGCTGACCTGGACGACGTTCACGATCATCTACAAGGTCGTGCCCAGCGTCACGACGCGGGTGCGCGATGTGGTCGCCGGGGCGCTGGTCGGCGCGCTGCTGTTCGAGGCCTTGAAGCACGGATTCGCCTTCTACCTGCGCAACTTCTCCAACTATGACGCGGTCTACGGATCGCTGGGCGCGGCGATTGCCCTGCTCTTCTTCGTCTATCTCGCCGCCTGCGTGCTGCTCTTCGGCGCGGAGATCGCGGCGGAGTGGCCGCGAGTGATGTACGGCCACTACGACGATGAGGACGACGAAGCAGAAGAAGAAGCCGGGCCGACGACGCTGCGCGAACGGGTGCGTCAGGCGGCGGCCCGGCAGTTGATCCACGATCAGCCGATTCCGTCGAACGCGCCGGACGAAGGCGCGCGAACCGCGCGCCAGGAACGGCGATCGGCAGAGCGCAGCCAGCGGCTCGGCGACGAGTGACGGCCGGTCAGGCGCGGTCGAGCGCGAGGGTGATAGCTGCCCCATCGATGTCCGCTTCGGTGTGGTGTTCCCCGAGTTGCATGTCTGCGCCGTCCACGGAGATGCTGGTGGCGAGCGTCTCGGCGGCGATCAGTGATTCAAACTCTGACACAGCCGAGGCGAGCTGGTGGTCGTCGGAGGACAATTGCAGGGAGATTCGGTCGTCGGGGTCGAGTCCCGAGTCGCGGCGCAGGCCCTGGATCCGGTTGATCACCTCGCGCGCCATGCCCTCGGCGATCAGTTCGGCGGTCAGTTCGGTCGTGAGCTGCACGGCGCAGCGCTCATCTTCGGCCGAGGCGGCGCTCGCTGCTGCGTCGGTGTCGACCTCGATCAGGAGGTCGCCGGCCTGCAGTTCGATGCCTTCGATCTCAATCGCCTGTCCCGATTCAGCGGCCTGCGCGATCTGCGAGGCCAGTTCGGGCGACAGGTCGCCCAACGCGGAGCGCAGGGCAGGCAGTTTCGGTCCGAGACGCGGTCCGAGAACTCGGAGGTTGGGTTTGATCGTGTAGTGGCGGGCGTCGGCCTGCGCGTCGGCGAGGGTGACGGTCTTGACGTTAAGTTCGTCGGCGATGGTGGCTCGGTGGCGTTGGACGGCTTCGGCGTCCTGGGCCGAGCGGACGGCGACGCTGACGGCGGGGAGCGGTTGGCGCACCTTGATCCCGGCTCCGCTACGGGCGGAGCGTCCCAACGATGCGACGCGCTGGACGAGTTGCATCTCGTGGTTGAGGGTCTCGTCGATCAGCGACGCATCGGCGACCGGCCAGTTGGCGAGATGGACCGACTCGGCGGCGTCCGAGTCGGTCTCGGCGGCCAGGTTGCGCCAGATGTCTTCGGCCAGGTAGGGGGTCATCGGCGCGAGCAATCGGGCCAGCGTGGTGAGCACGGTGTGCAGGGTCTGGTAGGCGCTGCGCTTGGCGTCGAGGTCCGCGGCTGCGCCGCCTCGGGCCGACGGCCAGAAGCGACGTCGGCGGCGGCGGGCGTCCCGGGTGGAGCGCGAGGCGACGACGCCGGGGCGCTCGCGGGGGGCGGGGGGGGGGTCGTAGTCGTCCAGCGCGCCGGTCACGCGGGCGATCAGGGCGTGTAGCTCGCTGATGATCCAACGGTCCAGCTCGACCGTGGGCGGGGCCGGATCGGGATTAGGATGCCAGCCGTCGATGTTGGCGTAGGTGACGAAGAAGGAGTAGGTGTTCCAGAGGGTATGCAGGAATCGGCGCTGGGCCTCGCTGACCAGTCGTGGCGAGAATCGGCGGGGATTGCCGGCCGGCGAGGCGACGTAGCAATACCAGCGCAGGGCGTCGGCGCCGCTCTGGTCGAGCACGGTCCAGGGATCGACGACGTTGCCCTTGGACTTGGACATCTTCTCGCCGGCTTCGTCGAGGATGTGGCCCAGCGAAACCACGTGGCGGAATGAGATCGGTTCGGGCACAGCCTCGGCGCGGTGGAGCATGGCCGCCTCGGCGTGAAGCGAGTAGAACCAGCCGCGCGTCTGGTCCACGGCTTCGCAGATGAAGTCGGCGGGGAAGCGCTCGTCGAAGCGATCCTGGTTCTCGAACGGATAGTGCCACTGCGCGTAGGGCATCGCGCCGGAGTCGAACCAGGCGTCCGCGACCTCAGGGCAGCGCCGTGCGGCGCCGTCGCAATGGTCGCAGCCGATCTCGATCTCGTCGACGAAGGGCCGGTGCGGATCGGAGAGGTCCGGCTCTACGCCGCTGAACGCTTTGGCCCGCTCTCGGAGTTCGTCGAAGGAGCCGACGCAGCACACGTGATTGCATTCATCGCAGCGCCAGAACGGGAGCGGCGTACCCCAGTAGCGCTCGCGGCTGACCGCCCAGTCGACGTTGTTGGCCAGCCAGTCGCCGTAGCGTCCGGTGCCGGTGTGTTCAGGGTGCCAGTTGATGAGCTCGGTGTTGGAGCTGGTGAGTGAATCCTTGGCCTGCGATGTGGCGATGTACCAGCTGGGCTTGGCGTAGTAGAGCAGCGGCGTGTCGCAGCGCCAGCAGTAGGGGTAGGTGTGCTCGTAGACGTCCTTGCGCAGCAGGAGGCCGCGCGAGTCGAGGTCGTCCATGATGATCGAGTCTGCGTCCTTGACCCACTTGCCGACGAAGGCCGGTGCGCCTTCGGCCTCGGGATCTCCGACGATGCGGCCGCTGAGGTCGACGGGTTGGCGGAAGAGCAATCCGACCTCTCGGCCGAGGAGGTAGTCGTCCTCGCCGAAGGCGGGCGCGATGTGGACGATGCCGGTACCGCTGTCCATCTCGACGAAGCCGGCCGCCGCCACCTTGCGCAGAGGCAGCGGTCCCTCGTCCTCGTGGCATTCCACGAGGCGCGCGCCATCGAAGCGGTAAGTCGGAACGCCCCAGCGGTCGGGGTCGTAGAGGCCGTCGTAGGTGACGTCGACCAACTCGGAGCCTGGCACCGTGGCGACGATCGTCTGGTTCTCGATCACACCCTCGAGCGATGCTCTGACGAGTTGTTCGGCCAGGATCAAGCGCTCATTGGCGGAGATCTGGACGACGGCGTAGGTTTCGTCGGCGTTGAGTGCCAGTCCCGAGTTGGCCGGCAGCGTCCAGGGCGTCGTGGTCCAGGCGAGGAAGTCGGTCGCGCCCTGCCAGCGCAGCTGCTCGGGCAGAGAATCATTGTGGGCGCGGAAGCGGACTGTGACGGCCTGGTCGCGGACGCCGTCCTGCATTCCCTGGGAGAGTTCGTGGCTGGAGAGCGACGACTCGCAGCGTGGGCAGTGCGGAGTGGTGCGGCGGGCTTCGTAGATCAGTCCGGCGTCCCAGAGCGTTTTGAAGATCCACCAGCAGGACTCGACATACTCGGGCGTGTAAGTGCGGTAGGCGTCGGACATGTCGATCCAGAACGCGACCCGTTCGGTCATGTCCTCCCATTGCTGGACGTATTCCATTACCGACTCGCGGCAGTGGCGGTTGAACTCGGCGATGCCGTACTGCTCGATTGCCGGTTTGCTGTCCAGGCCGAGCATCTTCTCCACTTCAATCTCGACCGGCAGGCCGTGGGTGTCCCAGCCGCCCTTGCGCGGGACGCGCTTGCCGCGCATGGTCTGATAGCGGGGGAAAAGGTCCTTGAA
>VXTH01000037.1:0-1512 GCA_009837565.1 Chloroflexota bacterium
GGCGGCGACTACGTCTCGTCGGGGATTATGCGGCTAGGCGGCGAGCGGCCCAACAACACCTCTGGTGGTCACCTCTGCGAGGGCTACACGCACGGGATGAACATGATCATCGAGAACGTGCGTCAGTTGCGCGGCGAGGTCGACTGCTACTGCCCGCAGGACAACAACGGCAAACGAATCCACAGCTACAACTACGCCGAGCCGGCGGCCGGCGGCGGCTGCCGACAGGTTCCCGACCTGGAGATCACGCAAAACCTGGGCTGGGCGATGCCCGGCACCGGATCCTCGCTGATCATGCGCAAGGGCTAGAGCAGGCGGAACTGAAGACTTCGAACCCGGACAGGAGCGAACCATGCCGCAGGGCGACTACTTGGGAATGACACTGACGGTCCTCGACTTGGACAATGAAAACAAGGCGTACTTTCAGCACTGCGCCGACCATGACTTCCGTCTGCAACGCTGTACCGACCCCGAATGCGACCTGATCCGCTATCCACCGGGCACGGCCTGTCCCTGGTGTTCGGAGCGCGATTTTGAGTGGGTCCCGGTCGATGCGCGCGGCACGGTTCACTCGTATGGAGAAGTCCATCACGCAATTCAGCCGGCGTTTCGCGAGCGCGCGCCCTACATGATCCTGTTGGTGGAACTGGACACCCAGGCCGGAGTGCCGACCGAGCACGAAGCGCTGCGCGTCGTCGGCAATCTGGTCGATGCCGACGGTCAGTTCGCAGGACCGGAACTCGTCAAACAGGTAGGCATCGGCTCGCGGATGCGGATGGTCTTTGCCGACGTGGCCGAGGGCCTGTCGCTCCCACACTGGACGCTGGACGAAGAAGCCCAGCAGCCCGAATCGCCGTGGCGCTACCCGCAGGAAGTCAACGGCGTCTAGAAACGGATTGCCTTAATGGCGGAGATCGGAATGCAGCGCTTCCAGGGCAGGGTGGCGCTGGTCACCGGTGGCGCATCGGGCATGGGCGCGGAGGCGTCGATTCGTCTGGCACGGGAGGGCGCGGCAGTCGCCGTCGTTGGACTACCCGACGATCCGCGAGGCAACGAAGTCGTCTCGCAGATCACCGACGCCGGTGGGCAGGCCATCTACGTCGGCGCGGACGTGTCCCGCGAAGCCGATTGCGACGCCGCGGCAGAAACTGCCGTCGACCAGTTCGGTCGGCTGGATCTCTGCATAGCGGCGGCGGGCATTCTGCATGCTCGCTACGTCTCGGGCGAAGTCTCGGAGGACGCTCCTGCGCCCAACAATCGCGACAGTCACGTCATCAACAAACCGGTCGAGTACTGGGAACAGGTGCTCTCGGTCAATTTGACCGGCGTGATGCTGACCAATCGCGCCGTCGCTCGGCGCATGATCGCCCAGGGCGAGGGCGGCTCGATCGTCAATATCTCCTCGGGCGCAGCCAAGATCCCAATGGCCGGTAGCGCCGACTACTCGGTCTCCAAGGCTGGCGTTTGGATGTTGACGCGTTGCATCGCCCTGGAGCTGGCGCCGCACAACAT
>VXTH01000037.1:1522-5612 GCA_009837565.1 Chloroflexota bacterium
GGGCGTGATCGATACGCCGATGGCGATGGGTCTCTCACAGGACGAAGAACGTCGCGCGGCATTTGAGCGGTTCGTACCGCTGGGCAGACTCGGCGAGGCCGAGGACATCGCCGAAGCGTCTCTGTTCCTGCTGAGCGATCATGCCGGATACATCACGGGACAGATCCTGCATCCGGACGGCGGACTGTTCACGGGTTGACCGGGCAGGGCCAGGAGTCGCAGGATTGCTTCGTCAGAAGATGTCGACCCGTTGACCGGTGATTTACAAACTGGCTTTAGCTTGCTGTCCAACGCGGGAATTGGTTCGCCGCCGGATTTGCGCGCTCAACTACGCCAGGAACAAATGGAACGCCTGTGAGCACTCAAGACGTTGATATCGATGCACTGGTCCGCGCTCAGCGCCGCCCACGGCGCTGGGCGTTGCTGTTGCTGGCCATCGTGATCGCCGCCGCAGCCGTCGCCGCCTGGTACTTCACCCGCGACTCCGAACCAGAAGTGGTGTTCGAGCCGCAACGTGTGATTGCCAGCAGCGGCCAGCTGACCACGACGGTTGAACTGTCAGGATCGGCAAGCGCCGCACAGCCCTCAGCCCTGAGCTTCGGCGTCAGCGGCGAGGTCGATTCCGTCGAGGTCGAGATCGGCGCAGAAGTCACGACCGGCGACGTGCTGGCGCGTCTGGACGGCAGCGACGCGGAACGACAACTGGAGACTGCCCGCGTGCAGTTGGAGATTGCCAGGCTCAGACTCGACGAGTTGCTGGAGAGCCCTGCTGGGTCGGAGATCGCCGCCTCGGAACGCGCGCTAGCCACTGCATACGCCCAGTTCGTCAACGCAACGCTCGAGCTTGAGCAGATTGATGATCCGCCAGAGGCGAGCGCCATCGACGCCGCCGAGCAGGCACTGGCCAATGCTCGCAATCAGTTGTCCACCGCTGAGCAGGCACTGGCGGACCTGACCGATGCCGTCGATCCCGCACAGCTCGCCAGAGCGCAACAGGATGTCGCCAATACTGCTTCGCAACTGTCAACGGCACAGGAGTTGTTGGACGATCTCACCGAAGAACCCAGCTCCACGGAGATCGCCAGCGCTGACCAGGCGATCGCCAATGCCGCAATCCAGCTCTCCAATGCACGAGAGTCGCTGGACCTGCTGAACAGCGAGCCAACGGCCGCCGACAGGGCGTCGGCTGAGCAAGCGGTTGCCTCAGCAGCGTCGCAACTTGCGAGCGCACAGCAGGCATTGGAGCGGCTGACAGAGGAGTCGAGCGTCGCCGAGATCGAGAATGCCCGAGCTGCTGCAATCCAGGCCCGAAATCCCGTGAGCGCCGCGGAGCAGACCGTAGAACAGGCAGAAGAGGCGTTGGAACTCGCGCACGAGCGGTTCTGCGACGACATCGTCGTGCTCCCGGAAATCTGCGACGCCGAGCCACCGCTGCCGCAATCTGAGATTGCACTCCTGGAGACCAAGACCGAGAACAGCGGCGCGACACTGGAACGGCGCTCCCGAAACCTGATCGACGCTCAGAGAACCTGGGAACAATCGGTCAACACGTACGATGCTGCCGTGTCGTCATTGGCAGCGGCGGAAGCGCGCCTCAACGACCTCGCCGGCGACCCTGAGACAGAGGAACTCGAGCAGGCAACCGAGGCAGTCGCCGCCGCAGAGGCAGCCCATGAGGCAGCCCAGGCGCGGCTCGACGATCTGCTGACCCCAGCCACGGAAGAGGACATCTTCCAGGCCGAGCAGGCGGTTGTCGCGGCGACGGCAGGATTGATCGCGGCGGAATCGCGACGTCAGGAGTTGTTCGAAGAGCCGAGCCCGGACGACATCTTT
Organism: Chloroflexota bacterium; assembly: GCA_009837565.1. Classification (GTDB taxonomy): domain Bacteria; phylum Chloroflexota; class Dehalococcoidia; order Bin125; family Bin125; genus Bin125. The sequence goes on from VXTH01000037.1 coordinate 3,356, forward strand.
CAGGCCCAGCAGTCGGTCGCCGCGGCCGAGGCGGGTCTGCGAGCCGCCCAGTCGTCCCTGAGCGAGCTGCTTGGCGATGTCGATTCCAGTGACCTCTTTCAGGCCGAGCAGACTGTCGCGGCGGCACTGGCCAATCGCAACGCAGCGGAATCCCGTCTGTCCGAGCTACTGGAGCCGCCAACCGACGATGACATCCTCGAAGCCGAACTGGCGCTGGCGAGCGCGGAGTCGTCGCTGCAGGAAGCGCAGGCCCGACACGACGAGCTGTTGGCCGGGGCCGACGCGAACACGATCGCGCAGCAGGAACAGAACGTTCGCCTGGCCGAGATCACCGTCGAGCAAGCGATGGCCGCCATGGACGACCTGGTGATCACGGCGCCGTTCGACGGCGTGATTGAAGAGGTCAACGTCGAACCCGGCGATCGGATCGGCTCGGGAGCTGCGGCGCTCGTGCTCAGCACGCGGAATCAGATCGTGGTTGAGCTGACGGTGACGGAGGCGGAGATCTTCGACCTTGAGGAACGGCACGTCGGTGTGGCGTCGTTCGATGCGATCGACGGGGCGCAGTATCCGGTCCGGATCACGTCCATTAGTCGAGTGCCGGACATCGAACAGGGCGTTGTCACCTATTCGGTTGAGGCGGCCGTCTTGTCCCCGCTGGCAATCCAGGCCGTGCGCGACGAACTCCAGGCCCTGGGCGTCACCGTGCCCGAACCGCAGGCTGCCGGCGAGCAGCGCCGCAGCGGGGGCGGAGGAGTCGATCCTCAACAGGCGGCGAGATTCAGAGCGTGGCTTGAGTCCCTTGAATTGCCGGAGGGCGTCACCGTGATTCAGGTCGTCACGGCGATTGCCAATGACGAACCGCTGCCGGGAGGCGTGGAACTGCCCGAGGACTTCGAGATCACCGACGAGCAGCGAGCGCAGCTTCGGGCGCTGATTACCAGATTCAGCGGCGGCGGAGGCGGCGCGGCCGGCGGACAGGCGGCGGTTGACGACGACCGCCAGCTTCCGGTCCACGGGATGAGCGCGACCGTAGTGATTCTGACCGCCGTCAGAGACGAGGCCGTCTTGGTCTCGACCTCCGCTGTACGTCAGATCGATGGTGCGTTCTACGTCGCCGTGCCGACCGACGATGGCGGCTGGGAGCGCCTGGCCGTGCAGATCGGGGAGACCGACGGGACCAACGTTGAGATTCTCTCGGGCCTGCTGGACGGGGCAACGGTGCTGGTCGGCGCCGACTCCGAAGGCATCGCCCACAGCGCCACGCAGCTTCCCGGCGGCGGCGCAGGTGGTGCCGGACCGGGTGGCGGAGGCCAGAGATGATTCGGCTGGAGGGCGTTCGCAAGACCTTCACCGCGGGCGAGACCCGGATTCACGCACTCGACGGCGTGAGTCTGGATATCGAACGAGGAGAGTTCGTCGCGATTATGGGCCAGTCGGGTTCGGGCAAGAGCACGATGATGAACATCATCGGATTGCTCGATCGCCCGGACGAAGGTGCGTACCTGCTATCCGGTCAGAATGTCGCCAGACTCAGCGAGCAGGCGCGAGCCCGGTTGCGAGGCACCGCGTTCGGCTTCGTCTTTCAGTCATATTCTCTGCTGCCGCGTATGAGTGCGCTGGAGCAGGTCGAGCTGCCGCTGATCTACCAGGGTGTCCGAAATCGGCGGCGGCGCGCGGCCGAGGCCCTGGTTCGGGTCGGGCTGGCCGATCGAATCGGTCACCGACCCACCCAGCTCTCAGGCGGCGAGCAGCAACGTGTTGCGATTGCCCGCTCGCTGGTCGTGGATCCTCTGGTCGTCCTGGCCGACGAGCCGACCGGCGCGCTCGATTCCGCCACCGGACACGAAGTGATGACCTTGCTAAGCGACCTGGTCGATCAGCATGGGATGACGATCATTCTCGTGACGCACGAAGCGGAAGTCGCCGAGTTTGCCCAGCGGACCGTCAGAATGCGGGATGGCAAGATCATCGAGGACACCGGCGCCGGACCCTCTGCGCGCCCCGCGAACCACGCGAACACCAGCCCGGCGACATGAGCTTTCTCGATGCCCTGCGGATCGCGGTTCGGGCGATCGTCGCCAATCGATTGCGCAGCCTGCTGACGCTGCTCGGTCTGGTGATCGGCGTCAGCTCGGTGATCGCACTGATCGCTGTCGGGCAGGGGACGCAGAAGGGCGTCAGCGATCAGATTCGCGGCCTGGGCACTGACCTGATCTTCATTGAGCCCTCAGCTGCCGCGACGACACAGCAGGGC
>VXTH01000327.1:0-5490 GCA_009837565.1 Chloroflexota bacterium
GCTGAGGAGCATCGTGGTCGTGTTCGAAGTGCTGAGGGGCGTGGTGGTCGTAGAGATCGCGGAGTTTGTGGCGGGCGACGTCGAAGGGGTCAGTGGCGAGGTAGCGCTGATAGTTGAGTCGCGCGCGGTCGGTGGGGGCGAAGAGTTCTCGCACGATGGCGTCGAGGGCGTTGACCCGGCGGTAGGCCGGGGCGTTGCTGTTGGCGCGGCGCCAGAGGTTGTCGATGGCGGCTCGGTAGTGGAATGGATTGGGCATGACGGTGACCTTCGTGATTGGGTGCAGTGATACACATGTTCTGTTTATTGTGTGCTGAATCGGAGGGTTCGTCAAACGCGTGAGGATCGATTGAGGTGGCCTGATAGACATGGCGATGGTCTACCAGGATTGCTCTAGCGTTGCTCGATCCTGAGCAGCTCCGAGCGGGCGATCTCGTACGCCGCTTCGGTGTTTTCGGCGAAGTGGGTGTCGGGCGCGTGGTTGTTGTTGAGCAAGGCTCGGAGCAGTCGGCCGACGTTGGGCGCGAGGGAGCCGACGATCACAACCAGTCGCCCGTCCTGTTGTCCCGCTCTGATCAGCTCAGCGATCATCGTGGCGCCAGAGTCGTCAATGACCTTCGTCTTCGAGCCGTCCATGATCACGATTCGGTGTTCCTCGATGTCGGCCAGCAGCGATTGCTTGATCCGCCTCGCTGAGGCGACTGTCACCCGTTCGGGCAACACGATCAGACCGCAGTGAGCTGCGAACGGATCCCGCCCAGATGCATCCGATTCGGTTAGCAGCACTCGGTCCAGGAGTGGCACCGAAATCAGCCCGCTCAGCTCCCGGTCCTCGTCTCGCCTCGAGTTCAGCACGAGCGTCAGGATCGCCCCGACCAATACAGCGTCGGCGAAGCCGACGAAGACCGTACACAGCATCGTCGCGAGCATGCAGAAGGCGTATGACCTCTCCATTTGAGGAATGGAGCGAAGGAATCGCCAGTCGATCATCTGCCAGGCGGTGACGACCATGATCAACGCGATGACCGCCAGCGGGATCTGCTGGATGATTCCCTCAAGCACCGTGACCGCTGCGACCACGACCAACAACACGGTCAAACATCCGATTGCCGTGCGTCCGCCGTTGTAGGTGAACACCAGGCTGGCCGGTCCGATGGCTCCCGGCAAGCCGCCGATTGAAGTTGTCACCACGGTCCCGAGACCCAGTCCGAAGGTCAGGCGGTTGGGTTGGTGATCCGAGCCGCTCACCAGATCGCAATTGATGGCGCCGATCAGCGTCGCCAGGCTGTTGAGCAGTGCGACCAGAATGGCCGGTTCGATGATCTCGACGAACAGATCGAGCGACAGGCCAGAGAGTTCGAGTTCCTGAGATTCGAATGAGAGCGAGGGCACGACTGGCGAGCCGTTGAACCAGAACACGCCTAGCGCCGTGCCGACGACGAGCACGATCAATGACCTGGGCAATCTGGTTGCCACCCGTCCCCGCCAGACGAGGGCGACGGCGAGACAGATCAGGATCAGCGTGAGGGCGTCGCCGTTGCGGCTGCCGAACCGGTCGATCACCTCATCGACGACCGGAACAACGCCGGAGGCGGCCGACTCAAATCCAATCGCGTGTCCGATCTGGCTGAAGAACAGCAGGATCCCCAGGCCGGACCAGAATCCGGCGAGCACCGAGTGAGGCAGATAGGCGATGTAGCGCCCCAATCCCAGAGCGGCGAACACGATCTGCGCCGCGCCTGCCAGGACGCCGATGGCCACGGCCTCCGTTAGCGAGTTGCTGTACTGGGCGAAGATCATCGAGACGACCAGTGCCGGCGAGATCAGGATGCCCCGCCCGCCGCCGACAATCGCAGAGTTCAGCGCGAGCGCGATTGATCCGTACATCCCGGCAACCGGCCCCAGGCCGGAGAGGATGCCAAAGCCGATTGCGAATGGTATTGAAGTGACGCCAGCGAGCAGACCGCCGATCAGGTCGCCCCGCAGATCGTCAAGGCCGTATCCCTCTGGTCGCAGTCGGAAGGAAGGCCTCATTTGTCGATTGGTCGGTGTCGCGACTACGGGCGTGCGATTCCCGCTTTGGATTGAACCCACTTGTCTCGAACGAGGGATCGGATTGAACAGATGTCGAGGTCGGGCGACTCGCGGTACCAGACTGGGGTGTTCCCGCCGTGCGCCCGTGTGACGTGGGGATCACCGATCATGATTACTACCTCAGTCCGTGGTGCGATCGTGTCGATACAGGCGACGGTCGGCCCAGGGTGCAAGGTATTGCATGGGCGTGATGACGTAGGGGTCGACCAAAAAGTGTTCAGGGTGTGATGTGGTACAGAACCACGTGTGTTTCCCGTCGCATACCCAATCAGTGTGGCTGACGCTGGTCAGCTCTCACACGAGTACTGCTACGCCAGAGTCATTGGGGGCGGAACAGAATCGATCGCTCGGTGCCGGCGCTCGGGAGCGACCGCTGTTCTCCTTGGCGGTCGGGGACGACCACTACTCGGTTTGGCGGTCCGGTGCGACCGCCAGGAACGGGAACAGCGCGATGAAGGTGAGGAGGCTGGCCAGGCCCCAACGAATGGGGTCGCGGCCCTTGATCCGGGCGAGCCAGGCGGCCAGCCCGGCGTATCCGACCCAGAGCACGCCCCAGGTCCAGCCGACGGTTTCGGCGAAGTCGTCCGGCTCGTCTTCTTCGGTCCTGACCTCGCTCGTTGTGTTGGAGTCCTCATTGTCGTTGTCGTTGACGTAGACCACGAGCATGGCGATGAAGGGGATCCAGATCGCGTAGAGGAGGATCGCGATTGCAAGTCGGTCGCGGGGCCAGAGCCAGCGTCGCATGCTCAGTATCCGTGAATGCGAGGAGGTTCCTGTGCGCAGCGAGATACCCGCGGCAAGCGAGGGTATGACGAGGCCGGTTGTCAGCGCTGATGGACCAGGGGCTCGCCGGGGACTGGGGAGCGGGCGTGGACGACGTAGTCGCTGCGAATTGAGCCGATGTAGAGGTCGCACATGTCGTCGCCGCCCCAACTGACATTGGTCGGCGCCTGCATGAGCTCACCCTCAAGGTCCTCGATCATGGTGACGACCTCGAACTGCGGGGTGATCGCGACGACCTTGTTGGACATCGGCAGGGTGACCCAGAGGTTGCCCTCCTGGTCGAATCCGCAGCCGTCGGTGAGGCCCAGCTCGCCGCGCTGCTCGGCGCTCAACGGCCGCATGGCGGCGAGGTCGGCGACCGACTTGCCCAGTTGTGGCCCGTAGACCTCGGGTTCACCGAGTGAGCCGTCCTGGTTGATCGGGTAGCGCAGCACGTGGCACCCAGTGGTTGAGCAGACGTAGGCGTTCTCTTCGCGCGGGTCGAGGGTGATGCCGTTGGCGAACTCGATCTCGGTGGCGAGCATTGTCAGCGAGCCGTCGGTCTCGATGCGGAAGAGGAAGCCGTCGGGGTCGCCGGAGAACGCGTCGCCGCCCGAACGCGAGGTCGAGTGGGTGACCCAGATCCGTCCCTGGGAGTCCACGTGCGGGTAGTTGGAGGCGACGAGCGGGATGCCGTCGATCTGGTCCGCGAGGACTTCGATCTCGCCGGTGTCGACGTCGAGCCGTTGCACGGGTCCGACACCGCTGTCGTCGGAGCCCTGGCCGTCGAGTCCGCCGACGTTGGCGATGATGATGCGGCCCTCGGTGTCCATGTTGTTGCCGTTGGGCGCGCCGCCGGCGTTGCCGACGCGATTGAGCGTGCCGTCGGGCAGGGCCTCAGCCGCCGCCGAGGCCTGGTCGGACATCCAGACACGGCCGTCGCGGGAGACGACGACGTCCTCGGGTCGCTGGACGCCGACGCCGACCTTGCTGAGTTGGTCCTTGCGGATGGGAGTGAGAGGCATGGCTCGGTTCTCTCTAGGAAATGACTTCGTCCCAGACGCCGACTTCGGGTCCGCGCCAGTCGTGCTCGACTCTCGGGTTGTCACCGAGGACCTGGATGGGCTTTGCGCCTGCGTCCCAGGCCGGGGCGTCGACGCCTTCGCCGGCGGGATTGCCGGTTTTGGCGAAGTTGAGCCAGGTGGCCATCGTCAGTTCGGAGAAGGCGTCGGCGACTGGACCGCTGCCGCAAAACTCGGGCGCGACGGCGTGTGTGCCGAAGACGAAGGGCAGTTCAAGCGCGTGGCAGGAGCCGAGGGCGCCGTTCATGGCAGGAGATTCCCAGTCGAAGAGGTAGGCGTAGGTTGGCGCGCGGGAGGTCTGGGCGTCTGCGAGACGCAGGCCGGGGATGCGTAGCATGACGTCACCGATTGCGGCGACGAAGATCTCGTCGGGGGAGTCGTCCTCGCCACGTTCGCGCCGAGCCGCCCGGTAAGTGGCAAAGGCCGAGGCGCCATCGGGATGCATCATGCCCAACAGTCCGGTGACCGCCTCTTCGGACATCGGGTCGGCTGCGCCCGCGGCGGCCAATAACTTGAGCTCCTCGTCCAGCGAACCGACTAACGTCGCGACTCCGTCAGCAGAACCGTCGCGGATGTGGTCGATTGGCAGCGAGGAGAGGAACGCGCCGTCGATCACCGGCTGGAACGGCATCTGCGGCGTCGGAGATGCCTCGCCGTCGGACAGGTCGGCGGCCGCATCTGGGTTGGCGAGCGGATCGACCGCGACCGACGCGGCTAGGATGTCCGAGGCATCAGCGGCCATTAAGGCGTCGACATCGTCGGACGCGACGCCGAGCGCTTCGCAGAACTTGAACGCGGTGGCGTTGGTTTCCTCGACGCTGAGACCATTGTGGCCGGCGCCGCTCTGGGGAATCGCCTTCTGGAACAGCCCGGCCGACTCGGGCGAGGCCATCAGCGAGGCGACGCTCATGCCGCCGGCGGACTCGCCGAAGATCGTGACATTGCCCGGATCGCCGCCGAAGTTGGCGATGTTCTCGTGGACCCACTTGAGCGCCGCGACCTGGTCGCGCATGCCGAAGTTGGTCTCGCCCAGAGCGGGCAGGTTGAGGAAGCCCAGTGCTCCGAGCCGGTAGTTGATCGTGACGATCACGACGTCGCCGCGTGACGCGAGGTTGGCGCCGTCGTAATAGTCCTCACTGCCCGAGCCAATCGTGAAGGCCCCGCCGTGAATCCAGACCATGACCGGGCGCGCGCCGTCAAGGCCGGGCGTCCAGACGTTGAGGTACAGGCAATCCTCGCTCTGCGGCTGCGGCGGGTCTGATACCGGCAGCAGCGCTTCCAGCATCTCGTTCGGGGCCTGTAGCGATATTGGACCGAAGGACTTGGCGTCACGCACGCCATCCCACGACTCAACCGGCTGCGGCGCTTTGAAGCGCAGTTCGCCGACCGGCGGCGCGGCGAACGGTACCCCGCGGAACACGCTGAGGCCGTTCTCTTCGGTTCCTTCGATGGTTCCGGCGGTGGTTTGTGCGATCGCGCTCATCGTTCATCTCTTTCATCAGGGTTGAAACGAAGTGAGGTTACCGCTTTCTGCAGAAACTAGCTGTAGATGAAG
>VXTH01000280.1:0-5434 GCA_009837565.1 Chloroflexota bacterium
GTACAGCGAGATACCCCCGACGAGCGCGGGAATGACGAGACTTGTCGGAGGAGTGCTTTGCATTACCGCATCGCGACTTCCGGGTCCGTCGGACGTGGAATCTCGTACCACGGTTGATCGCAGAACTGCAGATCGTCCTCGCCCAGCTCGATCTCGGAGTACTTCAGCGAATCCACGATTTGCTCGGCTCGGGAGGCTCCGACGATTGCTGAGGTGATGCCTTCCTGGGCGAGGACCCAGGCGATGGCGGCGTGGGTGATGCTGACGTCTCGCTCGGCGAAGTAGGTCTGCAGGCGGGCGACCTGCTCGAACTGGATGTCGTGCCAATAGCGGGCACGATACCTGGGACCGGCGCTGCCGAGGGTGAAGCGGGTATCGTCGCGCAGATCCTCGGTGTTTCGGTACTTGCCGGTCAGGAAGCCGCCGGCCAGGGGATTGTAGGCGATGATTCCGACTCCCTGGTCACGGCAGAGCGGGAGCAGGTCGGACTCGATGTCGCGCCAGAGGATGTTGTAGCGCGGCTGGTCGCAGTCGAAGCGGGTGATGCCGGCCCTGTCGGAAGCGCCCAACGATAGCGCCAGCTGCCACGCGCGGTAGTTGGATGACCCGACGTACCGAACCTTGCCCCAGCGCACGAGGTCGTCCAGCGCCTGCATCGTCTCCTCCACCGGCACCGACCAGTCGGGCGAGTGCAGCTGGTACAAATCGATGTAGTCGGTGCCCAATCGGCGCAAGGACTCGTCCACGGCCGACAGAATGTGTTGGCGCGACGCTCCGCGTTGGTTCGGCGACGGACCCATCGCGCCGACGCACTTGGTCGCCAGGACTACTTGATCGCGAGGCCTACCCGCCAGCCAGCGACCGACGATTGACTCAGTTGTTCCCACATCATCTGAGCCCAATGGATACACATCAGCGGTGTCAATGAAGTTGACGCCTCCTTCAAAGGCGGCGTCCATGATCTGGAATGCTTCATCGGCCTCGGTTTGATACCCGAAGGTCATCGTTCCCAGGCAGATCTCCGATACACGTAAGCCGGTGCGGCCCATACGTCGAACCTTCATTGTCATCCCCTTCAGTTTGCAGTTTGTCAGTTACAACTGTTCATCGCTCCTATCGAAACTGAGCAATCACTTCATCATCCAGGCGCTGGAAGTACTCGGGATCGTTATCGCCGCGTCGGCCGAACATGATCTCGTCAATACCGAACTCGATAAACTCGCCGATTCGTTGCGCAATCTTGTCCGCAGAGCCGTTTAACGTCCCGGGACCGATACGCTCTTCCCATTCTTTCGCTGCAACCTCATCGTCGGTCAGCAGGCACGGCATCAACGCAGTGATCTTAATCTCTGAGGGATTCCTGCCGACGTCCTCGCAATGGGCGTGGAGTATGTCAACCTTCTCCTTCAGTAATTCCACCGACATCCCACGGCCGGCCCAGCCGTCGAGATTGAGAATGTCCCCGTACAAGGCAAGCGTTCTTAACGTTCGCTTCGGTCCGGTGCCTCCGACGAGGATCGGTATCGGGTTGTTGTAGCTTCCCGGCGACAGGGGAGCGTCGTCGAGCGAATAGTACTGCCCGTCAAATGTCACTCTGGCGCCGTCGTTATGGATAATGCTTCGCAGCATCTTACACGCTTCTTCGAAACGGTCTTGCCGCTCTTTCATACTGGGGAAGTCCCAGCCGTACGCCTGGTGCTCGCGCAGGAACCACGAGGCGCCAATGCCAAGTGTGAAGCGACCGTGCGAGATGTGGTCCACCGACCCCGCGATCTTCGCCACCAGACCCGGATTTCGGTAGGTGTTGCCCAGCACCAGGTGACCGATTCGCAGCGTCTCCGTGGCCACGCTCACTGCAGCAGCCAGCGAGAACGCTTCGAATGCCTCGCGGTCCTCGACTTCCTTGCCCCGATTCGGCGGGACGAAGTGATCGGCGAACCAGATTGAGTCGTAGCGGCCGGCGTCCATCGTCAGTGCGACGGCGCGAATCTCGTCCCACGATGTCAGATACGCCGAGACCTGCGCCCCGAATTGCACGTCAGCCATGTTCGCTCCTCACTTGCTGAAACCCGATTCGCGAGCCAGTCTACGGCGGCCTGTGTCGAGCACTGCCGGTGGTACTCTGACCGCTGGCGCTCACCGGTCGCGCCCCAGCTGGACACAGGAGCGAACACCACCATGCGCGTACTCGTGATGCCCGGACTGACCCTGCCTGAAGTCTCCGAAGCGCAACTCGAGATGATTCGCGCCGCGGCCGGGCCTGAGGCCGATGTCGTCGTTGCCAACAACCGCGAAGACGCCATGGAGATGATCGCCGACGCCGAAGTGCTGCTCGGATATCTCACCCCGGACCTGTTCGCTGAGGCGAAAGAGCTGAAGTGGGTCCATGCCACCGCCTCCGGCGTCGACGGTTACCTGTTCGACGACTTCAAGAACGCGGACATTCCCTTGACCGGCGAGAAGGGCCTGGTCGGACCGCACCTGGCCGACCACGCCTTCGCGCTCTTGCTGGCCCTCGCTCGCTCGCTCAAGTCGGCGATGACGCTCAAGGGCGAGGCCTGGGGCGGCCGGGTTCCGATGCGGCGAGCAGCGTTCGAGCTCTCCGGTCTGACGATGGGGATCGTCGGCTTCGGCGGCACCGGACGCGCCATTTCCGAGCGCGCCAACGGCTTCGGGATGAACGTCCGCGCGGTCGACGCGGTGGCCGTGCGAGGCACGCCGATCGTTCCGGTCGTGGGACACATGAACCAGCTCGACACGCTGCTGGAGAAGTCCGACGTGGTCGCCGTCTGTACGCCGCTCACTGCCGAGACCCGACACCTCTTCAACGCCGAGACATTCGCCAAGATGAAGTCGGGATCGGTGATTGTGAACGTCACGCGGGGTGAGATCATTGAGCTGGAGGCGTTGATTGACGCCGTTGAATCGGGACACCTGCGCGGGGCGGCGCTTGACGTGGTCGAGGGCGAACCGCTGCCGCAGGACCACCGAGTCTTCGAGATCGAGAACATCGTGATGACGCCGCACACTGCCGGCGCTTCGCAACTGCGAGCGGGCCGCAACCTCGAGCGTTTCTGCGAGAACCTGCGTCGATACCGAGGCAACCGAGAACTCGTCGGCGAAGTCGACAAGCAGGCGGGCTTCTAATCGTTTCATCACTTCCTGACCTGACTGCGGAGCTGGAGGCCGCCCAGGAGGCTGCCCGGCGCGGCGGCGAGATCCTGCAGCGCTTCCAGCAGTCGGGCGCCCGCTATGGCTGGAAGCAGAGCAGCGACCGACAGCACTGGAGCGGACGCGGGTTCAGCTACGAGGTGGTCTCGGAGGCCGATGTCGAAGTCGACGCGGCGCTCCGCGAGACGCTGCTCGGCGCCTTCCCTGAGGACGCCTGGCTCTCCGAAGAGGCCCACGACGACCGCGAGCGATTGTTGCACCGGCGTGTCTGGATCGTGGATCCGCTCGACGGCACGCGTGAGTTCCTTCAGGGAGTGCCAGAGTATGCCGTTTCTATTGCGCTGGCGCTCGACGGGCGGGCGGTCATGGGCGTGGTTTACAACCCCGAGGCGGATGAGATGTTCGCCGCGACCATTGACTCGGATGACGGACGGTTCAACCTCGAGAGCACTTCGTCTCTCTCGGAGAGCTACATGCTGGTCGGGCGGGGCGAGTGGCACTATGGCGACTTGCCGCCGGTTCCCGACGGGACGAAGGTGATGCCGGTCGGCTCGATCGCGTATCGGATGGCGCTGCTGGCGACGGGCAAGGGCTGCCTGGTCTTCACGCCGGGTCGTCGCAGCGAATGGGATCTGGCCGCGGGGGCGGCGCTGCTTGGCGCGGCTGGCGCAACCGTGACGGATATCGATGGGAAGCCGCTGCAGTTCAATCAGGCGGAACCGTCGGTCAGGGGTCTGATTGCGGCTCGTTCGAACATCCACGGAGAGGCGCGGCGGATGTGGCAGAACTCGGGCTGGCAGATCCACTAGCCGGACGAGTAGAGCTCAAGTTCGCCTCGCCGGAGGTCGTCGCCGACGAGCTTGAGGATCTTCTCCAACTGATCGAAGTCCCACTCGCCGACGAAGGAGATGGCGGAGCCTTCGGCTCCGGCGCGGCCCGTGCGGCCGACCCTGTGGACGTAGTCCTCGGCGGTCTGCGGAAGGTCGAAGTTGACGACGTGCTGGACGTCGGGGATGTCGAGCCCACGGGCGGCGACGTCGGTGGCGATCAGGAACTGCAGGTCGCCGGAGCGGAACTGGCCCATGACCCGATCGCGCTTGCGCTGGTCGCGGTCTCCGTGGATGGCGTCGGCGTTGACGCCTCGGTCCTGGAGGCGGCGGACGAGGCGGTCAACGGTGACCTTCATGTTGCAGAAGACCAGGGTTCGACCCGACAGCTCGGGCAGCAACTCTTCCACAGCGCGGATCTTGTCGCGGTCGGCGACCTCGTAGTAGCGCTGATAGATGCCCTCGGCGGTTGCGACCTCAGGCGCGATGTGAACATGCTCAGGGTCGTGCATGAACTGATGGATGAGCGATTTGATCGGCGTCGGGATCGTGGCTGAGAAGAGTGCCGTCTGACGGTCGTCGGGGCAGCGGCGGAGGATGCGGCGCATGTCGGGATAGAAGCCGATGTCGAGCATCCGGTCGGCCTCGTCGAGCACGGCCATGCGCACCCGGTTGAGGCGCAGCGTGCGCCGCTCGAGATGGTCGATGATCCGTCCCGGGGTACCGACCACGATCTGCGGCCGCCGCTCGAGATTGGCGAAGTCGTCCGACAGGCGGCGTCCGCCCATCAGGACGGTCGCCTCGAGTCCGGCGGCTCGGGCGAAGAAGTCGAGCACAGAGCCAACCTGCTGAGCCAGTTCCCGGGTTGGCGTCAGCACGATCGCCTGGCACTCGCCCAGATCGGGATCGCAGACCTCGACGGCAGGCAAGCCGAACGCGACGGTCTTGCCCGTTCCGGTCTGTGCCTGTCCGACCACATCGTGGCCGTTCATGAGCATGGGAATCGACTGTTCCTGGATCGGCGTCGGCTCTTCGAACTTGAGCGCGGTCAGGGCCGACAGCATTCGATCCGAGAGGTTCAACGCCGAGAAGGCCGGCGGCCAGTCATCCGACGAAACCTGGTCCAGTTCGTTCAGTGCCGGCAGCTTGTAGCCGCCGGAGAGCAGCGCCTTCTGCGTGGCGCTTTGCGGAGCGGGCGGTCCGCCTCCACCAGAGCGCTTGCGCCGATTGCGACGCCGCTTCTGCGGTCGAGGGGCTTCCTGGGCCGGTGCGTGATTCGAGGCTGCCGCGGTTGGCGCTGGCGAGCCGCTCGCAGCGCGAGGCCTCCGCTTTCGTCGCCGTCGCTGCGGTCGGCCGTCAGCCGGCACAGTGCCATTGGGGCCGCTGGACGAGGTCGAAGAGGGTGATGGTGCAGGCGGTGGAGATGGGGGCGGAGA
>VXTH01000047.1:0-5433 GCA_009837565.1 Chloroflexota bacterium
GCCGACGCATCCTCGAAGCCCACCACCTCTGGTGCCAGGGATGCTCCGCCGTGCAGATTGCCCGACAACTCGGCTGCGCCCGCTCCCCCGTCTACGCCTACCTCCGCGACTTCCGCCTCTACCGCGACCACATCCTTCGCACCGTCGCCGCCGACCATCTCGCCGACCAGCTCTACCTCCTCACTCATCCCGACACCCAACCCGAACAACACCAACGCCGCATCGCCACCGCTCGCGAATTGCGCTTCCTGCTCCTCAATCTGCCCGCCATCCAGCAACCCGAACGTCCGGATTCACCCAGAGTCAGCCGGACTGCCCCGGAACATTCCGAGACAGACTCGCACTCATCCAGACAAATCTGGACAGATCTGGACAAATCTGGACTCGAATTCGAAGAATCTCCAGTCCCCAGCAGCAAATCACCCATAATCATCCCAAATTCACGCCCACCCAACGAATTCCGGGAATTACTGCCCGACGATTCGAACGACGCCCTCGCTGATGCCTACCGAGGCCGCCTCCTCGTGCGGGTCACCCCAGTCCATCTCGCGAACCGCCGTCCCAATCCCCCGCTTGAGATACGATGCGATGAACTGGCCCGGATGGAGACAGACGATGGTTGACTTCCACGACAACAACGAAGAAGCCGCGTTCCGCACCGAAGTGAAGTCGTTCATCCAGAACGAGTTCCAGCCGCGACGCAACCGAATGCGTGAGGAAGCCCGCTCGGCGCAACCCTTTGACCGCCCGCCAACCCAGCGCGAGTGGGAGAAGGAACTCGCCGACCGCGGTTGGATCGCCCCCGCCTGGCCGAAGCAGTACGGCGGCGCTGGACTCTCGGTCATGCAGCAGTTCATCTTCAACGAAGAGATGGCCGAGGCCCGCGCCCCAAGACCCGGCGGCATCGCGATCGGCATGGCCGGCCCCACAATCATCACGATCGGAACCGAGGATCAGCAGGAAGAACACCTGCCGCCCATCCTCAGCGGCGACGCCATCTGGTGCCAGGGCTACTCCGAGCCGGGCTCCGGCTCCGACCTCGCCTCCCTCCAGACCCGTGCCGTCAAGGATGGTGATGACTTCGTCGTCAACGGCCAGAAAATCTGGACCTCCGGCGCTCACAAGTCCGACTGGATGATCCTCCTCGCCCGCACCGATCCCGACGCGCCCAAGCACAAGGGCATCACCTACTTCGTGCTCGACATGCACTCGCCCGGCGTCTCGACCCGCCCGCTCGTCAACATGGCCGGCACCCACGAGTTCAACGAGGTCTTCTTCGAGGACGTCCGCATTCCCCAGCGCAACGTACTCGGCGAGGTCAATCGCGGCTGGTACGGCGCAGTCACCACGCTCGACTTCGAGCGCTCCAGCATCGGTTCGGCCGTTGGCATGCAGCAGGCGGTCGAGGACATCCTCCGCTACGCCAAGGAGAACCGAGGCACCGGGCTCTCCTCGGTCGACCGGCGCGAGACCCAGCTCGCCCTGACCGACCGCTACATCGAAACCCAGACCGCGCGGATGATCTCGTACCGGATCGTCTCGATGCAGAACCAGGGTCTGATCCCGAACCACGAAGCCTCAATGGCCAAGCTGTTCGCGATGGAGCTGAACCAGCGCATCCAGAGCACCGCGATCAAGGTGCTCGGTCTGCACGGGCAGCTCCAGGGCAAAGACGCGCCGCGGCGTGGCCGCCACTCCTACGGATTCATCCGCTCGATCGCCAACACGATTGAAGGTGGAACCTCGGAGATTCAGCGCAACATCATCGCCACTCGAGGTCTCGGACTGCCGCGCGGCTAGCCGTCGATCAATACGTCGGCGCGCAGGTCGTCCGGCGACAGCTCGGCGGCGGCGTTGAACCAGGCGGATAGCCCGTCGACCAAGGCCAGCCCGTCGCCGCAGCCGATCCGCACGCTCGCCGACTGCCAGGCATGGTTGAGGTAGACGCCCCCGCGCCGTTCCCCCGGATTTCGACGTTGAAACGTCAGCCCGTCCGGTTCCCGCGGATCGTGGACCATCACCCGAGCCCCACCGCTGGCATCCGACACCGCAGCCGCAATCCGCGCGGCCGCCTCGTCGTCACCCGTCGTCGCGACGATCCACGTCCGCTGCGACACCGGCACCCCCGCCTGATCAAGCCGGTCATTGACTCGCCTGGACAGGCGAGCAGCGCGATCAGGCAACAAACGATCCGACACCGCAATGGCCACATCGTCGCGGTGATCTATGGACAATGAAGCAAGCGCTGACCCGTCGCTCATGAACGCTGATCCGCTTCGAATAGCCACGCGACGATGCTCTCGCCAATCGTCTCGGAGTCGAACGCCGGATCGTGGCTGCCGCCAACAATGCGCCAGTGCTCGACGGTCGTGCCATCGGCGCAGCCCTGACGATAGCGAACGACCCGCGTGTCGTCGCCCCGTCGACCCGGTTCGAGATCCAGATCGGGCAGTGTCTCAGCGGTGTTGAAGTCACATCCCAGGTGCCGCGCCCAGCGCATCACCGTCTCGGGAGCTCCGGGGTACTCGGCCCCGTCGTAGCGAATGACGTCATCGGCGTCCCCGTGAATCTGCAGGATGGAGACAGGCTCCGCATCGGCGCAGCGCTGTTCATCGGCGAGCGTAGTACCCGCCAAAGAAACGATGCCGCTCAGCCCCGGCAGGCCGTCGCATGCCAGCCGGAATGACATGAAACCGCCATTGGAGTGGCCAACGGCGTACACCGGGCCAACGTCAACCAGTTGCGACGCTTCATCCAGCAGCGACCCCAGGTACTCCACATCGTTGACGTTGGAGTCGCCGAAGTCACAACAGAACTCGGTTGCGTTCCAGAACCGGTTGCCGTCTGCATCGCGCGTCCCGTTGGGCATCAGCAGCAGGAATCTGTCCGCGTTGATGCGCTCGATCAGACCCAGGTATAGCGAGTGTTCCCAAACGTTTGATCCGTATCCATGCAACGCAATGATCAGCGGCAGTGGCCGGGTCGGATCAGCGCCGAACGGCGCAACCAGCGCAGCAGGCCGACCCTCGAGATCGAGTCCATAGACCGTGTGGTCCTGCGCCAGTTGCTGCGTGGCGTCCTCAAACGTCGGCTCCGTTTCTCCAAACAGGAAGAGATAGATCAGCGCAGCGATGATCGCTACGAGCGGTACCCCGAGTCCGACGATGCCCAGCTTGCGCAGCATGAGCAGCTAGTTCGCCCGTGACTCGTCGAACAACCAGGCGACCAGCCGATCCGGCCAATCGTCTCGGAACGACGGGAAGTGATCGGCGCCCTCGATCGTCCACAGCTCAATCGCAATTCCGTCGGCGCAGCCGTTACGGATCTGTTGGACCGATGTTTCAGCGCCCTGGATGGTCGCCTCGAGGTCAACGTTGGGCAAGACGACAGCCGAGGCAACATCGCAACCGGCTCGCACCGCCCAGCGATTGATCAGCTCCACGGCGCCCGGATATCCACCTTCGTACTCGAGCGTCCCAACGTATGGGATGTCCAGGTCGTCGCTGCCGTGGATCTGCAGCACCGAGACCGGCCCGGCGCCCTCGCAACGTTCTGGGTCGCCGAACGACGATCCGGCCAGGCTGACGATGGCCACCAGACCGTCGAGCCCGTCGCAGGCGAGGCGATAGGCCATGAACCCGCCGTTGGAGTATCCGACCACGTAGACGCCGGAGAGATCGACGATCTCCCGCGCTTCCGCGACCAGTTGATTGAGCCAGGCGAAGTCATCGACCTCGCTGCCAGTGAAGTTGCAACAACCATCGGTTGCATTCCAGAAGGCGTAGCCGCGCGAGTCAGTCGTTCCCTGCGGCGTGATCAGCGCGAAGTCCCAACCCAAAATCCGCGCAGACAGCCCGAAGTACCAATCATGCGCCTCGGCCTCGCCCTGATAGCCGTGCAGTGACAGCACCAGCGGCAATGGTTCATCGCCGCGGTCCCTCGGGAGCAACAGCTGCGCCGATCGTTCACCACCGATTGTGTGAGTCTCCACACCGGATCCTGCCGCTTCATCCGATACCGACTCGAGGTCGTAGCGATCGGCGAGCCACTTCAGAATGCCAGGCGTGAAGTCGGTCCCCCAGACCAACGGAATGTGCCCCCCACCCTCAATCGTCCAGAGCTCCATCACCGTTCCCTGCGCGCATCCATTCGCGAAGCGGACGATCGAGGTCTCGGCGCCCTCAACTGCCGCGTCGGTGTCGATTGTCGGGAAGAACTTCGGATCCTCGACGTCACAACCGGCGCGCCCCGCCCAGCGCAAGACCGAGTCCTTCGCTCCCGGCACCGGCCGACGATCCGGGGCCGGATGATCTGGCAGCCGCCCGCCCTCGTAGAGCACGGACTGGTCTTTGGTGCCGTGAATCTGCAGCACGGACAGGGGCGCCGGAACGGGGCATTCCTCGTGCTCGGCGAATGCCCCGCCGGCGAGGCTGACGATCGCCGTCAGGCCGGGAACTTCCTCGCAGGCGAGACGGTAGGCCATGAACCCGCCGTTCGAGTGACCGACCGCGAAGACCTGGTCGAATACCCCATACGTGTTGGCTTCCTCAATCAGCGCCTTGATGTAACCGACGTCGTCCGTTTCGGCGCCGAAGATGTCGCAGCACTCGGGCGTGGCATTCCAGAAGCGGTTGCGAATCTGGTCGATAGTGCCGTTCGGCAGCAGCAGACCGAATCCGCCATCGTCTACCGACTGCGAAAACTGGAAGTAGTGATCCGCTTGCCTGGCAAAGCTGCTGTACCCGTGCAACAGCACGATCAGTGGGCGAGGTTGCGACAGATTGGCGCCGTGAGGAAGCAATAACCGCGCCGGTCGCTCGCCGCCCAGGACAATCTCGGTGCCCGTCGCCTCTTCCTGCTGTCCCTGAACATCCTGCTCTGGCTCCGACTCCTCTGACTGCGTTTGAGGTTCGGTCTCCTGTCTCTCTTGTGCGGCATCCTCGACCTGAGTGACCGACTGCGTCTCAGATTGCTCGCTGTCGGCCTGGCTCGCTTCAGGCTGGTCGTCCTTGTCGGGTTGGTCCGCCGGTTGACGTTGCCGTTGCTGCTGCGGAGCGGCAGGCTCACTGTCTCGCTGCGCCTGAGTGACTGATTCCGCCTGTCGCAGTTGCTGTGGTTCGGCAGGTTCGTCGCCCGTGCAGGCGACGACCAGGAGGGCAACAATCGGCAACCATCCGAGTAACGGCTTCGCAATCTGACGCATGGACGCCAGCGTACTCTCAGCCCGCGTCGGGGCACTCTCCGACTGTTAGCCTTCCAGCGCAGCGCCCTGCGCCGATGCCAGCCGACAGGAGCCGACCAATGCGACGCGCCGCCTGGAATGCCGACCGAACTCTGAGCGTCCACGACGATCCGCAACGCGCTCCCGGCGAGGGCGAGGTGCGCGTCCAGGTTGTGAACGCGGGCATCTGCGGCTCCGACCTGCACTGGTAC
>VXTH01000366.1:0-5432 GCA_009837565.1 Chloroflexota bacterium
CGTGAACTCCCAGCGCTCCCGGTTCGCCGCGCCATCCTCGGCCGGCCCCTCGGACAGGTCCGCCCATCCCGGAGGAAGCTGCTCGCCGAGGAAGTCCAGCACCTCATCCCGAAACGCCACATCCTCAGCCGAGAATTTGAAGTCCATCTGATTGCTCCCGCCACGAATCGGTCCTGCTGTCAGATTACTAGAGGTCTCAGCGTCCCCTCTCCCTGAGGGAGAGGGAGCCTCCGAAACTGCCCACTACAATCTCACCCATGCCTGACAGCCGACCCGGTCCGCTGGCCAATGTCCGAATCATCGACCTTACCGACGACCGCGCGATCTACGCCGGCAAACTCCTCGCCGACCTCGGCGCCCAGGTCACCAGGGTTGAACCCTCCGGCGGCGACCCACTCCGGCAGCGCGCCCCATTCCACGACAATGGCGCCTCTCTCTGGCACGCGTTCTTCACCAGTTCGCGGCGCTTCCAGACCGAGGAACCTGACACGATCTCCAGGCTGGCCCGGTCCGCCGACGTCATCCTCGACTGCGAACGACTCCCGAATCCGGAAGCCCTGATTGAGGCCAACCCGCGATTGGTGATTGTCGATGTCACCTCATTTGGTCGCACCGGGCCCTGGACGGACTTCCAGGCGCCGGGACTCGTCGCTGAGGCGCTGGGCGGCGTCGCCGCCACCTCAGGCGACGCCGACACGCCGCCGCTCAAGCTCTACGGGGACCAGTACGCATTCGTCGGAGGCGTCTACGCCGCCGTCGGCGCGCTGGCCGCGCTCAACCATGCCCGCGAGACGGGGCAGGGCCAGATTGTCCGTCTGAGCACCCACGAGGCGCTGGGCTCCATCCTTGAGCACGTGCTGATGTGGGCCTGGCACTATGAGGCGCTGCCGTTCGCGGATGGCCCCGTGCTTCCGAGGCAGGGCTCCCTGCACTGGTCCAACGCCTACGTCGTCATGCAGGCGATCGGCGGCTCGATCATGATCACGCCGACGCCCGACTTTTCCAAGCAGGTCGCCTGGCTGATCGAGGAGGGGACCGGGATGGACCTGCTGGACGAGCGCTTCAGCGATCCCGCCAATCTGGCCGAGATGATCGACCTGACCATGACCACCCTGAGGGAGTGGGTTAGCACCAAGGAGGTCGAGCCCTTCTTCCATGAGGCCCAGGCCCGGCACCACCCGTACGGCTGGGTGATGACCACGCCTGAGGTCGCGGCGAACCCGCAGCTCGATGCCCGCGACTGGTGGACGCCTTACCCCGCCGGAGATGCGATGGTGAGAGGCCCCGGCGCCCCCTACCACTTCTCCGACACCCCGTGGCGCGTCAAGAGCCTCGACGATCCTCCCGCCTCCCCCTCGCAGGAGGGGGCGCCGAAGCCGGAGGCGGTCCCCCACAGCGGCCGCCGTACCACCGGACCCCTCGAAGGCATCCGCATCCTCGACTTCACCCACGTCCTCGCCGGACCGTTCGCTACCCGCGTCCTTGCCGACATGGGCGCCGACGTCGTCAAGATCATGTCCTCGACCCGCGCCGGGCTGGCCGGCGGCGTTGACCACCCGTACCACGCGCTCTGGAATCGCAACAAGCGCGTCTTCCAGCTCGACCTCAGCCGACAGGAGGCCCGCGATATTGCCCGCGAGCTGGCGCTCCAGGCCGACGTCGTGATCGACAACTTCTCGGTCGGCGTGCTCGACCGCTGGCAGATCGGCTACGACGACGTCAGTCCCGACAATCCCGGCGTGATCTACATCGGCATGTCGGGCATGGGCGTCTCCGGGCCCTGGTCGAAGTACGTCACCTACGCGCCCACCGTCCACGCGCTGGCCGGTCTCACCTATCTGACCGGCG
This sequence comes from Chloroflexota bacterium, assembly GCA_009837565.1. Taxonomy (GTDB): domain Bacteria; phylum Chloroflexota; class Dehalococcoidia; order Bin125; family Bin125; genus Bin125. The sequence goes on from VXTH01000366.1 coordinate 1,849, forward strand.
TCCCGGGACGCAACGACATCGGGATCGGTTTCAGCTACAACGATCACATGGCCGGACTCCATGGAGCGGTCGCCGTCCTTGCCGCCCTCGAGGGCCGTCGCCTGACCGGCCGCGGCCAGCGGATCGACATGAGCCAGTTCGAGGTCGGCGTCAACTTCGGCGGACCCGCCCTGCTCGACTGGTTCGCCAACGGCGTCGCCGCCGAGCCGGTCGGCAACGACCCGCCCTGGGAGTCGTGGACGCCGCACGCGATCTACCCGTGCGCGGGAGAGGATCAGTGGTGCGCGATCGCAGTCATCGATGATGAGCAGTGGCGTTCGTTATGTCGGCTAATGGAAGCCAGAGACTGGCTTGATGACAACGCACTATCCACGGTCGACGGACGCGCAGCCAGAAGAAGCGAGATCGACGGCCGCATCTCTCAATGGACGGCCGCCCAGGATCGCTACGAACTCATGCACCGCTGCCAGCAGGCCGGAGTCCCCGCCGGAGTCGTCCAGACCGGCGACGACCTCGTCACCCGAGACCCGCAGCTCGCCGAGGCCAACATGCACTTCGCCTACGACGACCCCCATCCCGATCTCGGACCGCTACGGGCGGACCGCCTCACCCTCCGCTTTGAGAAAACCCCCGCTACTGTCTACAACCGCTCCGAGGTCTACGGAGAATCCAACCTCTCAGTCGCGGCCGACTGGCTGGGGATGTCTGCGGATGAGGTGGCTCGCCTCGAAGCCGAGGGCGTCGTGGAATGATTCGTCTGCGTCCTCCTTTCTGTCGCTGTTGATTGCCGGTTTCAGGTTTTCGCTCAACTTTTTTTCTAGCGGGGCTGAGGGTCTCGATCTCCCGTGTTTTGCTGGGTTTCGTGTTTCAGGTCTTTCAGCTTTTTTCAGGTTTTTTCAGTTGGTTTCGGCGCATCTGACGAGTGAGGGACCGTTCTGGGGCGTTCGGATCTGTTCGGCTGCGTTCGGCTGAGTCGCGAACGGACGGGGCCCATCGGTCGGCTGTGCGAGTGCGGTTATGTGGCTACGCTTTCGTGATTGGAATACAGAACGGATAAGCGCATTGTACGGCGCCGCGGTCAGCGAGGCGGCTCGGCCCAGGATCGGATGTAATCGGATTGTCGTGTCGTTTGCGGAGTCGAAGCGTATTCGCCGCCTCAGGTCGACTTGACGTTCTGCTGCCAGAGGGTCTGCAACTGGTCGATCGCGTCGTCCGGACCGAACCCGTGCCGCCTCAGCCAGCAGCCGACGACGGTGCCCGTGCGTCCGTTTCCGCCCCAACAGTGCAGGTAGACCAGCTTCGCGCGTTCGATTTCCGCGTCGATGCAGTCGAGGATCGCCGACATTTCGGATCGGTCCTTCGGCACGCTGATGTCGCGGATCGGGAATCGCAGGTGCCTGACGCCTTCCGGCAGTAGGTGGGCGTACGGTTCGAGTTCGCCTGCTTCTGTGAGGTCAATCAAGACGTCGACGCCTGAGTCGAGGATCGGGCCGAGTATCTTCCGCGCAGAAGCCTCGGTCTTGTCGCCCGGATAGTTGCCGGCCAGGAATCGGTCGGGGACGACCCAGAAGGACTGGTCGTGGGGTAGGGGTGTCACGCGGGACTCCACAGTGGAGTATCAGCTGGCAGTTGAATTGAGGAAGTCCAGTCGCTGGCGAAAGTCTGGCGACATCTTGTCCCAGTGCTCTCTCAGCAGTGCGATTAGCTTGGGACCGTCAATCAAGGCGATGTAGGGATACTCCGGCTCCGTCGCAACTTCGCGGGCGCCTTTGGCGAAGGTTGATGTCGTCACAAACACTCCGCGGCCTCCGAACTTGATCCCACCTCGAAGCTCGCGAACCGCTTTTGCATTGATGTTGTTCCCCCACTTGTATCGCTTCACCTGGACGAAGAGCGGCACGTCGGGAGTGAGCATGTCGGAACTGACCGCCCAAATGTCGACTCCCCCGTCCGGACCAGGAGGACTGACACACAACACCTCACAGCCCATGGCAGACAACAGGTCCGCGATCAGATCTTGCGCCTGTACCCAATTGACTTCATCAATCAGCTTTTCAAGCGCGCCCAGAATCTCGGGGTCAATCGGACCAGACTTTGGCGTTGGAGCAGGGGTTCCCGAACCGGAAGCGACATGACTCCAAAAGGATTCGGCGTCATCACTGATCAGCACGACGGTCGGACGTTGCCTCATCCTTATCTGATCTTCGTCGGAGCAGTCGTAGCGGTAGAGCAGTTCCTGTCGCCACTCGACAGGGCGGTGATGTCCGTGGAATCCCCCGTCTTCGTAGTGCACTTCTCTGTAGTAAGGGCTTCCGTCCTGGACAGTGCCGTATCGCAGCCACTTGCGATCCGTCGTCGGAGTCAACACGACATTTCTCGGCTTGATGTCGAATAGGAATGCGTGAATCTGCCTCGCGATTCGACCTGCCAGAGGGAGCCGGTCAGGGTTGTGTGATCGGCACTTCTCCTCAATCTGGTCCACATCTGTCAAATGCGTGATGTCTTCGCGGATGTTGAATCCGAAGCTGATGTGGGGGTGCGGACCACTCGTGAACTCATCCAGACTCTTGCCGCCGTCCGCGCGGACGACCCAGACCCTTGGCATTGTGATTTCCTAACGTGAGCCCCGGTGCCCGATCAGGCGAGATTCCCGCGGCGAGCGCGGGAATGACGGGGTTGGGGCGGGTGCGACGGACAGATGGGGCGCTCTGCCCCCTCCGTCACGTCGTGACACCCTGGCCTTTGCGGGGGCAGGCCCTCCCCCGGAGGGGAGGTCTGCACACCTGGCTTAGCGGAACACCGAGTAGTCGATCTCCTTCGACGTGATCACCTCGATCAGCGCCGGCTGACCGTCCTCGGTGGCTCGGATGCCTCGCTTGAAGGCGGCGTTGAGATCTTCTGGCGACTCGACGCGCTCTCCGTAGCCGCCGAAGGCCTTGGCCATGTCGGCGTAGTGGCCGGAGATGTCGGTCGCGCGGTACTTCTCGGTGGCCGTCTTCATGATCGGCAGCTCGATCGCCATCGAGAAATTGTTGAGCAGCACGCTGAGGATGGGGATGTTCTCGCGCACGGCGGTCTCGAAGTCCATGCCGGTCATGCCGATCGCGGCGTCGCCCCAGACGTTGACGCAGGTCTTCTCCGGGTCGGAGACCTTGGCGCCCATCGCGTAACCGAGTCCGGTGCCGAGCTGCGTCGTCTTGCCCCAGCCGATGTAGCTGAGCGGCGTGGTCGAGTTCCAGAACGGCGACATCTGGTCGCGCGGCGAACCGGCGTCGTGGGTCGCCACGACGTTGTCGATCCCGACCGTCTCGTCCAGCGTCGCATGCAGGTCGCGCAGTGCGCGGTATGGGTTCACCGGCGTGTCGTTCGAGTCGGTCTTGTGCGACCAGTCTTTGCGCCAGGCGCCGTTGACCTCGGCGATCTTCGCGGCGATTGCGTCGGCCCGACCTCGCGGACCGGAGATTAGCTCGCGCACCTCGGCGATGATCGCATCGAGCACCAGCGCGGCGTCGCCGACGACGCCCTCGGAGATCTCGACCTCGTTGTTGAAATCCTCGGGGTCGAGCGTTGAGTGGATGTAGTAC
>VXTH01000083.1:0-5424 GCA_009837565.1 Chloroflexota bacterium
CGCCGACACCGCCGTCCTCGTACCCACCAGAACCGGACTCAGACACGTACTGCCCGCTCTGGAAGATCGGAACATTCCCTACCGGCTGGAAAGCCGATCGCTGGTCTACGACACCCGCGAGATCCGCGATCTCCTGAATCTTCTCCGCGCCATCGATGATCCAACCGACCAGATCGCCCTTGTTGCTGCGCTGCGCTCCCCCGCATTTGCCTGCGCGGACGACGACCTTCATCGCTGGCGACAAGCTCGCGGCGACTGGGACTACCGCCGACCGATCCCCAGGAGTGTTGCCGAGGACGATCCAGTGGCCGACTCAATGCGCTGGCTCAACGAACTGGCCTCCCGGCGTTGGCAACTGTCGGTCAGCGAGGTTGTGGGTCTCTGCATCAGAGAACGCCGCTTGATGGAGTTGGCCGTGGCGGAACGTCAGCCACGAGAATCCTGGGCCCGTTACCGCTTCCTCCATGACCAGGCGCGTGCCTTCTGCGACGGCGGCGGCTCGACGCTCGGCGAGTTCCTCGCCTGGGCTGTACACCAGGCCGAGGCGGACACTCAGGTGATTGAATCGGTCGTGCCCGAAGAAGATCACGACGCAGTGCGGATCATGACCGTTCACGCGGCCAAAGGCCTCGAATTTCCGATCGTCATATTCAGCGGACTGAATACCCAGCCACGCAGCGATCCGCCCTGGCTACTGTGGGGCGCGGACGGGCGTCCGGAGGTTCGCCTGGGCGCCGACCTCATGACGCCCGGTTTTTCCGAGCTCAGGGAACGCGAAGACAAACTACAGCGAGACGAGTACGTACGCCGCAACTACGTCGCCGCCACGCGCGCGCGAGACCATCTGATCGTCAGTCTGTACCGCAAGTCCGGCCGGCAGTGCGATGCTCAGTTGATCGCGGAAGCGCTGCAAGCGTCCGCGGCGCCCTGCCGGATACTGAAACACAACCAGATTCCCGAGCCGCCGGCCATTGAGGCGGCGCCGGAACCCGAGCCTGACCAGGAAACCTGGACTGACCGCCAGGAGTGGATGGCTCAACGTGCTGACGCGGTGCGTCGGCTCTCGGCCCTGCCTCACGAATCAGCGACCGGCGTCGCCAAACTCGCCGCGGGCAAATCGGCGCCGCCTGAGCGACAGCCGAACCACGAGCCGGACCCGGACTTGCCGCCCTGGCGTCGAGGCCGAGCCGGCACGGCAATCGGCCGTGCAACGCACGCGGTGTTGCAGGTGGTTGATCTGCGACATTCCGACGAATCAGAGATCCGCCAGGCGGCCCGCGCCCAGGCGGCGGCGGAATCCCTCAGCGGCCCCGCTGCCGATGCGGTGAGACGTCTCGCGATGCGAGCGACCCACAGCCACGTGGTCAGGCAGGCCGTTGAAGCCAATCGCTATTGGCGCGAACTCTACGCCGCGGTCGAGGTTGACGGCGTGTTGCTCGACGGGTTCATCGACCTCCTCTACGAGCTGCCCAATGGCAATCTCGTCGTCGTCGACTACAAGACCGACGCACTACAGCCGGGGGAATCAGTGGTCGCAGCAGCCGAGCGTTATCGCTTGCAGGCTGCCGCCTACGCGCTGATCCTTCAGGAATCGCTCCATCGAACGGTCGAGCGCTGCATCCTGTTGTTCCTGGAACCAGACGAGGCTGTGGAGATCGTCAACCTGCCTGAAGCGATCGCCGAGGTGCGCACGACTCTGGCCAACTCGACGCAGCCTGGTGTCCTGAGCCGGCCGACCGCTTGAGCGAGAATCCTCTCGCTAGGCTCAGGCCATGGCGGTCTATCTCTTCTACGGCGAGGATCGGTTCGCCCGTTTGGAAGCAGTCGCGGCGCTCAGGCGCGAGCATGACGCCGACGGCGCGTTGGTCAACAACTCCGTCAGTTTCAACGGGGCCCGACTCTCGTTAGCCGAACTGGGCGCGGCGGTGGCGGCGGCGCCGTTCCTTGGCGGCGTCCGCTGGGTCCGGGTCGACGGGATTTGCGCGCGCTTCGGCGTGCCGAGACGCGGCGGCCGCCAACTTGGGGAATGGGACGGACTCCCCGAGGTGCTGGAACAAATCCCCGCGACCACGATCCTCGTCTTTGTCGAAGACGAGCTGCGTCCCGGCAATCCGATGCTCCAGCTGATCGAACCCCTCGCCGACACGCGAGAATTTGCCCGGCTCAAGCCGGAAGAAGCCCTGGAGTGGCTGCGTGGCGAGGTGCGTCGTCGCGGCTTACACCTGACCCGGAATGCAGCGCAGACGCTGGTGGAGCGCGCGGGCGGCGACCGTGGATCGCTGACTCAGGCCGTCGACAAGCTGTCCCTGTACGCGGGCGATGCGAACGTCGACGAGACCATCGTCGAAGCGATGGTGCCGGCGACCCGCTCGGTCTCCATCTTCAACCTGGTCGACGCCGTCGCAGAGCGGCGCCTCGCCGACGCCATGCGGGCCCTGGACGGCGTCAGAGCCGAGGGTGAGCCTGAAGCGCGAATCATCCAGATGCTGGCCCGCACATTTCGGCAAATCGTGGTCACGAGAGAAGTCATCGATCGCGGCGGCTCCAACGACGAGATCCAGCAGGCGGCCGGCGCCAACTTCGCCTGGCTTGCCCGCCGCCTGCGGCGTCAGGCCCAGTTCTACACGCAAACCTCGGCCGATGCCGCACTGACCCGCATCCTCGAGGCTGAAGAGGCAATCATCAACTACCGACGCGACGAAGGCGGTTTGCCCGAGGACGTGGCGGTCGAGCTTCTCGTCGCCGACCTCGCCGGCGCCCGCCGTTGAGAACGCAACTCAGACCTCGAGCACCGGGTTGTAACAGGCGACTCGCTGTCTGATCCGGCCGCCAACCACCTCTCTCAACTCCGGTTCGCTGTCGGTCCGGCACTGGGTCAGCGCCTTCGGGCAGCGGTCGAGATAGGCGCAGTGCTCGCCGATTTCCTCGCTGGCCAGGTCGGGCAGTCCGCCCGGGATCTGCCGCAGCCGCGAACCGCGGCGCCGGTCCAGTCGCGGCAGCGTATCCAGTAGCGCCCAGGTGTACGGGTGTCGGGGCTGTCGGTACAGCGGAATGACGTCATCGACCTCCATCACTTTGCCGGCATAGATGATCGCGACCCGCTCGGCAATCTGGGCGACAACGCCCATATCGTGAGTGATCAGGAGGATCGCCGTGCCTCGTTCATCCCGCAGGCGTTCCAGTTCGTAGAGAATCTGGGCCTGGACGGTGACGTCGAGCGAAGCGGTCGGTTCGTCGGCAATCAACACCTGCGGATCGAGCGCGGTGGCGATCGCGATCATGATCCGCTGGCACATCCCGCCCGACAGCTCGCCCGGAAACGACTTGGCCACCCTGAGTGGATCCGGCAGACGCATCGCGTTGAGCGCCTCGATCGATCGCTCTCGAGCCTCAACCTTGCTCACTGTGCGGTGTGACGTGATCACCTCTTCGACCTGCTGTCCGACCGTGATGATCGGATTCAGCCCGGCGATCGGATCCTGGAAGATCATCGAGATCTGGTCGCCGCGGATGCGCTGCAACTCGTGGCGGTCCATCTCGCCGACATCGCGATGTTCGTAGCGAATCGTTCCACTGGTTTGATCGGCGTTGCGCGGCAGGATGCGCAGTATGCCCAGACCCAACGTGGTCTTGCCGGAGCCGCTTTCGCCGACCAGTGCGACAATCTCGCCGCGCTCCAGCGTCAGCGAGGCCCCACGCACTGCGCGGACCGGGCCCTCGCGCGTGTTGTACTCAATACTGACGTCGTCGATGGTCAGAACTGGCGGCACGAGTTCAGTCTACGCACACGCCGAACGATCACCAGGGAGGAATGTCCTCGGAGCCGCTCAGATCAGTGCGGACGGCGAATGATCGACACGACACGGCCCTGAATCAGCATGTTCGATTCGTTGGTGAAAATCGGGTCCATGGTCGGGTTTTCGGGTTGCAGTCGAACTTGGCCCCGCTCGTAATACAGCCGCTTGAGAGTGCAGACGTTTTCCTCGCGCAGCCAGACCGCTGCCATCTGTCCATTGGAGATGTTCTGCGCCTCTTCAAGGATCACCGTGTCGTTGTCGGCAATCAGGGCGTCGATCATGGAGTCGCCGCGAACGGTGAGCGCGAACACGCGCTCCGGGTCGCGGCCGGCCAGCATGTCCGACGTGACCGCGATCTTGCTCTCGGCGTGCTCAACGTCGACGCCCTCGGGAACCAGCGAGCGAGTACCCGCTGCAATCGAACCGAGCAGCGGTACGGTCAGCGAAGCAACGCTCCGCTCGACTTGCGTCGGCTGAACAGGTTCAGCCGGCTGCGTCAGCGAAATCGTGCGCGCCCGCTCCCGGTCGCGGCGAATGTGACCCTCGCGTTCGAGAATCTTCAAGTTGTAGTCGGCCACTGACGTCGAGGACAACTGACAGCCGTCAACGATGTCGCGAACCGAGGGCGGATAGTGGTAGCGAGCGAAATAGTCGCGGAGGAACGCCAGGATGCGCTCCGGCTTGTCGGAGCGCGGACCGCGCTTGCCGCGACGACGCGCCAACGGCGCATCCGGGCTACTGGTGCTGGGCTGGTCTGACATGTTCAAGATCTCCCGTTCGATAGAGCTGTGCCGAATGTTCGCGCAGTGACGGTGATGCACGGACTCTTGGTGACATAACCGAGTATATCATCTCTCCGAGCACGTGTGCGGAACGTCCGTTCTGACCTTTCCCGTTCATTGTGCGCGTATACGCTGGTCATGTCAACCCCTCGTCCCGTCCTTCCTGCGGAAAGAACATCCCAATGAACATGCCTCCCGAAACCGACAACAAAGTCGGACTGGTGATCGCTGCTCATCCCGACGATCCTGATTTCGGCGCAGGCGGCACCGCAGCGCTCTGGACCACACTCGGCTGGGAGATGCACTACCTCGTCGTCACCAACGGCGCCAAGGGCACCGCCGATCCGGAAATGACCTCCGAACGCCTGGTCCCGATGCGCGAGGTGGAGCAGCGCAACGCAGCCGACGCACTGGGGGTCTTGAGTTGCACCTTCCTGGGCGGTGAGGACGGCGAGCTGGAGTACACCCGCGAATACCTGGGCGGCATCGTCAAGGCCATCCGCAAGATTCAACCGCATGCGGTCTTCACCCATTCGACCGACATCGTCCACCGCCGCGCGCTGGAGGCCGACCCGGCCGACCCGCTCTCGGAGTGGCGCGGGTTCATCAATCACCGCGACCATCGCTGCACCGGTGAAATGACAATTGACGCGGTTTATCCAACGGCGCGCGACCGGCTCAACTTCCCCGAGCACCTTGAAGAAGGACTCGAATGTCACAAGGTCGCTGAACTCTTTATCTGGGGCAGCATGCAGGCCAACTACGACATCGATATCACGGACGTCATCCAGACCAAGATCCGTGCGTTGACTCACCACGTCTCGCAGTTTGGTGACCGCGGCGAA
>VXTH01000002.1:0-5423 GCA_009837565.1 Chloroflexota bacterium
GCGAAGGGATGCGGCGGTTGAGGTAGCCCTCCATCAGCGGCATCTGCGCGCCCCGAGCGATCCCGAGCAACACGAACAGTCCGATCGCGCCAAGGTGATCGAGCAGCGCAATCCCCACATAGACCCCGACGACCCAGAACGGCATCGAGGCCACCGTGCGTACCAGGCCGAATCGCATCGCGAGCCAGAACGCGAGGCCGGCGGCGAACACCGTGGCAATCCGCGCGGGAGCCTGCAACGCCGTGAACACCCAGCCGACTTCAATGCCGTGTCGGTCGAGGAATGGCTGAATCAGATAGAACTCGGGCACCAGCGCGGCCACAAGCAGCGCGCTGAAGATCAGCGAGTATCGAATGGTCGGAGTACGCGCCGCAAGCTGCAGCGTTTGCTTCATCAGGCTCAGATACGACGGTGTCTGCGCCTCGTGCCCGGCTTCCTGTCTCGGCGGCTCTCTGAACCCGAACGTGATCAGCAGCGCGAACGCCGTGCCGATCGCGCCGGAGATGACGGTCAGTTGCGTGCCGATCATTCCCGCCAGGATGCCGCCACCGAAGGTCGCCAGGACCATGGCGACCGATCGCACGGCAAAAGCCCGCCCAGCCAGGCGCTCGAAGTCGCGCGCTCGGCCCATCGCCTGCAACGAGTCGTGCAGGAACGCGCTGTCCGTGCCGGTCAGTGTGACCATCGCCAGACCCCAGAGCGCCCAGGCGATCGCCGCTTCCCAGAACGAACCTGCAAATGCAAACCAGAGGATGAACGCGATGTATATGACCAGCGAGGCGCGCATCACGCGCAGGCGGCCGAAACGATCGGCGATTGCGCCGGCGGGCGCCTGCCCAAACGATGTGATCACATAGAAGGCCGGCCCGATTGCTCCAATCTCTGCCCAACTGAGCCCGACGCCGTCGATCGCAAACACGATCCACAGCGGCAGCCAGAACTGCAGGTCGTGGAAGAAGTAGAACCACGGATAGAGGCGCAAATTGCGCTGCCAGCGCGGCCGCTGGTCGATTCCGTTGAGACTGGACTGCACGGTCACGCAGGCAGGGTAAGGCGTTGGCAGGCGGAGCTGCCCTCGAGTTAGCGTGCGACCGCGCGATACAGTCGCACCGGATCCGGGATGCCCTTCATGATCACCGGGCCCAATTCCTCGAACATCGCCTCAGAATCATCGTGCAGCTCAGCCACCGTAGCCTCTGACAGCAACAGCTCAGTCGCACCCGCCTCGTCGGCGATCCTCGCCGCGAGATTGACGTCGTGTCCAATCAGATCGGCCCGCCTCCGAGTCTGACGACCCCAGTGAACACCCATCCGCACCCATAACGGCTGCAAAGTTTCGAGTGAATACTCTTCGAACCGTTGCATCAGTTGGAGACAGGTGGCCAGCGCCACGTCGGCATTGGGAAACCAGAGCATAAGCCCGTCCCCGAGTTCCTTGACCAGCCAGGAGCCTGCAGGCAGGAGCTGATTGACGATCGATTCCTGCGCGGTCAGCAGCTCGTTCGCCGCGGTGTCGCCCTCGACGGCGTTGAACTCCGTGAAGCTGACGATGTCGGTAAAGACAACCGCCCCTTCGATGGAGTTTGGTGGAGCGGCGGAGACTGCTGCAGAAGACATGGGAGGATGGCTGTCGGACGGTCTGGCGGGGTCTGCTTGCTCTTCGCTGTCAAGCTGATGCGTGTTGTCCAAGATCAGTGCGTACCTACCTTGATCGCGCCCGAAACCGTCGCCACCGTGATCCGCAGGTCGTTGCCCTCCGTGCAATCCACATCGAGGCTTCCGGACTTGCGGTGACACTTGATCTCCGGAGCGCGGTGTTCGGGGATCCGAACCTTGATAGCGCCCGAGACGGTGGCCGCACTGATGTCACCCGCGCCCTCCGATTTGATATCGATGCTGCCGCTGACGCTCATCGCCTCCGCAGAACCGACGACTCGTCTCATCTTGATCCTGCCGCTGACGGTCGCCGCCCGCGCGCTGCGCGCCTGAACAACCTCGATCGAACCTGAAATCGTCCCGGCTGACGCACGCCCGTGGATACGGGCGATGTTGATCTTGCCGTCGCGCGTCTTCGCCTCAGCGCTTCGTGCGCTCTCGACGCTGATGGCGCTGCTACTGCTCTTGAGCTTGACGTCGCCGAAATCGCCGCGCAATTCGACCCTACCCGAGTCGCTGCCGGCTCCGATGTCCGTGCCCGGTGGACACTTCACCGTCACCGCGTTGCTGCTGCTGCCAGAGCGGATGTGCAGGCGGCCGTGCTCACGCCAGATCTGCCGGCGCTTCGCCTCCTCCACCAGACCATCGACCTCGATATCGACCCGTCCGTCCTCGGCGATCACGACGAGCGCGCCCGAGCGGGTCGTGATCTCCAGGCCGTCGGCGTCTCGCAACTCAACGGTGCGGTTCATGCATTCGAGCCTAAAGATGTCGCTCACGGTCGGTCGGCTGACTCAGCGGCTGATGTTCCTTGCGACATATAGACTTGGCCCATCAAAGCACACAGCGGAAGATGGCGTTGCGCAATGACCTACGAACAGATCCTGACCGAAACAATCGGACGAGTCGGAGTCATCCGGCTGAACCGACCCGAGAAGCTCAACGCCTGGACCGACCAGATGGCGTCCGAGATGGCCGAGCAGATTCAGTCCTGGAACAACGACGACGGCATCGGCGCAATCGTCATCGCAGGCGAAGGCCGCGCCTTCTGCGCCGGCGCCGACCTGCAAGGCTTCAACCAGCGCCTCGCTGATGACCCCGAGGCCCAGAACCGAGATCGCGGCATGCGCGTCGGCACCAACTGGACCCGGCTCATCCGCGAATCGAAGCCGGTGATCGCGGCGATCCACGGATACGCAGTCGGCGTCGGTCTGACGCTGGCGCTGCCCTGCGACGTCCGCTACGCGGCCGAGGACACCAGGCTCTCGATCCGCTTCGTCAAGGTCGGCCTGGTCCCCGAACTCGGCTCCACCCGCCTCCTGGCCCAATTGGTCGGACTCGGCCACGCCACAGACATCTGCCTCTCCGGACGCATGGTCCCGGCCGACGAGGCCTATCGAATCGGCCTCGTCTCGGCCGTCGTGCCGAAGGAAGACCTGTTCGCCACCGCCCTGGCCAAGGCCGAGGAGTACGCCAACAACCCCACGGCGGTGGTGCGCAAGATCAAGACGCTGCTCAACGACAACGTGACCGAACCGAACCTCGATCGAGTCATGGAACGAGAGGGAGCCCGAGACCGGGAATCCCGCCGCCTCCCTTCCCACGAGGAAGCAGTCACCGCCTTCCTCGAGAAGCGAGAACCGGTCTTCAACCAGTAGCGGAATCGGGCGAGCCCCACATCCTTTCTCCCCCCGCTCAACGGGGGGAGATGCCGAAAGCCTGCCCCGCACCTGATGCTGGGGCAGGGGGGTAACGGATCATCGGAGCTTGCGGCGCGGATGACGCCGAACCCTCAGGAGTCAAACAGTAGGTTCTGCACCCCTGCAAGGTCCCCCGCCGTGTCCGTCGCCCCGAACCGACGCAGATACTCGTCGTCCCTGAGGCCGACAATCCCAATCACCGCGGCAAACCCCGCGTTCCGCCCCGCGCCCATGTCCGAATCCGTATCGCCAACCATCACCGCCGACTCGGGCTCGCCCGCGAGGATCTCCAGCGCATACATCAGCGGCGCAGGGTGAGGCTTCGGATCGCTGGCCGTGTCCGCGCCGATGATCGTCTCGAACCGATCCGTCCAGTCCAGCAGTTCCACCGTCTTGCGACCCGCGTCCTCGCGCTTGTTGGTCACGATCGCCAGCGGCACGCTCGCTTCGCACAGCGCGTCCAACAACGACTCCGCCCCCGGCAACGGTCGCGTCTGCGGCATGTAGACGTCTTCGTAGCGGCGCAGATAGTCCAGATAGATCGGCTGCGCCTGCTCCGCGCTGAGTCCCAACATGTTGTTGAGCATCACCGGCAGCGGCGGCCCGATGTACTTGAGCAGCAGCTCCTCGTCGACCGCGTGCCCGTGCCCGTTGATCGTCTCCAGCATGCAGCCAAGCACCAGCGGCTCGGTGTCCGCCAGCGTGCCGTCGAGGTCGAATACAACCGACCGGTAGCGCGGCCTCATGCCATTGTTCACTTGAACTGGACCCGCCAGTCGTCGGAGCCGGGCTTGTCCCGCTCGCAGACCGCCAGCTTCCCGTCGACGAAGACGCTCACACTGAGCGCCGGCCCGGGGATCGTTCAATCCCGCGCCGAGGGACGCTCGGCTTCGGCCGCTGCTTGACGGATTTCGTCCAGGAGCGCATCGGCGTCAACATTCAGGATGTCCGCCGCATTGCTGATGCTGAGTGATTCGGTCGGTGCAACCATGCCAGAAGAGTAGCGTAGGGATTCATGGCCCCCGGCGGTTTCGGGGGCAGCACTGTCCGTTGTGCAACGGAACGTGCAGGGAGTCCGTTCGTGATTGAGTATTTCGTGCTGCTGGCAGGGCTGCTGGCGCTGTCGGCGTTCTTTTCCAGCTCCGAGACCGCTTACCTGTCGATCGAAGGCGTTCGCCTCGAACACGAACGCCGTCGCCGGCTGCCCGGAGCCGATCGCGCCGCCCGCCTGCTCGCCGAACCGCGACGCATGCTCGCCTCGATCCTGGTCGGCAACAACCTCGTCAACACCGGCGCCGCGACCGTCGGCGCGGTGATCGCCCAGGAACTGGTCGGCGGCAGCGGCGGACTCAGCATTGTCATCGCGACCATCGCCGTCACCATCCTGCTCGTCATCTTCGGCGAGATCGGGCCGAAGTCGGTTGCGCTGCACCACAACCTGGCCGTTGCCCGCTACTACTCGCTGCCCCTCACCTGGTGGGCGCGACTGACCAGGCCGGCTGTGGCGGCGCTCGACTGGACCTCACGGATCTGGCTGCGCATCGTCGGCGGACAGGAAGAGGCGCATTCGGCGCTCTCGCTGGGCGAACTGCGCACCGCCATCGTCCAGGCCCGCGACGAAGGCGAGCTGGAAACCCAGGACACCTCGGTCCTGCTCGGCGCGTTGCGCCTCGGAGAGACCCAGGTCCGCCGGATCATGACCCCGCGACCGCAGATCTACTCAATCGACTCGGCCGCCACGCTGGAGGAGGCCGGACGCGCCTTCGGCGAGGCCGGATTCCTCCGGCTGCCGGTGCGCTACGGCTCGGCCGACGACTACATCGGCTACCTGCACGGCTCCGACGTCGTCGCCGAGCTGGGACGCGGCAAGCGCGAGGATCGCGTCCGCGACGCGATGCGCGAAGCGCCGGTCGAGTCCGAGCGCGCCTCGGTTCAGCGCGTCCTGACCGAGATGCAGACCACCGGCCAGCAACTGATGCTGCTGATCGACGAGTTCGGCGCGACCACCGGCATGGTCACGCTGGAGGACATCCTCGAGCTGGTCGTGGGCAACATCCGCAGCGAGAC
>VXTH01000170.1:0-5393 GCA_009837565.1 Chloroflexota bacterium
CTGGTCCTGGTCGACCAACATGGCGCGCACGAGCGGGTCATGTACGAGCGCCTGCGTCCGCCAACTCCGGCCGGGCAGCGCCGTACGCGGCTGCGCGCCCGGTTGCTCGAATCCCGCGGGCGGCTCGGGTGAGCGTTCGCGGTCAGGTGCGGTTCGATTGTCGACCGCGGACTCAGCGGCGACCGCGCCGTTGCCTGATCGCGGGCCCGACGGCATCCGCAGGGGAATCGCCGAGCGCCGGCTGGCCAGCGCCTCGCGCAGCGTGCGCTGCAACAGCGAGAAGGCGGCGCCGGGATCGCGCAGCTTGACCTCGGTCTTGGCCGGGTGAATGTTGACGTCCACCGCGTCCGGCGGCAGCCGCAGCCGAGCCACGACCAGGGGGAACTCGCCCGCTCCGAGCCAGTCGCGATAGGCCTCCTGCACCGCGTACGAGAGCCGCCGATCGTGCACCGGTCGCCCGTTGACGAACAGACGGATCCGTTCCCGGCTGCGCCGCGCATCCTGCGGCGCGCCGGCGATTCCGTCCAGCGCCAGCTCGGATCGCTCAGACCGGGCGTCGATCCAGATCCCGCGTTCGGCCGCATCCGGGCTGAAGACCGCGGCCGCAGCCTCGCGCAGCGCCGTCTCTCGCCCCGGTCCCGCGCCCGCGTCGTGGGCCAGCGGTGTGCGAGTCTCCATCCGCACCCGCAGCGAGCGATCGGGCTGGGCCAATAGCGCATCCGAACTGACTCGCAGGAGCGCCGCGCGCTCGGCCCGCGCGCCGGCCAGGAATGCCCGGCGGGCGGGCTGACCGGCGAACAGATCGAATACCTCCACCGAGGTCCCCCCGCCCCGCGCCGCGGGCCGCGGCGCCGCCGCCCCCCCCGCGGCTAAGCCGAACAGACTGGCGGCATCCTCGGCCGCGGGGCGGGGCGTCACCCGCACCCGGCCGGCCGCCGCGGCGATCGCGGGCAGCGCCTCGCCGCGGAATCCATAGCTGTCCAGCCGGCCGAGGTCGTCCACCGTGGCCAGCTTGGAGGTCGCATGCCGGCTGAAGGCCAACGGCAACTCGGCCGCGCGAATGCCTCGGCCGTCGTCGTGCACGGCGATCCGCTCGCGGCCCGCCGCCTCGATCTCGACCGATATCCGCCCGGCGCCCGCGTCGAGCGCGTTCTCCAGCAGTTCCTTGAGTACGGCCGCCGGCCGCTCGATCACCTCGCCCGCCGCGATCTGCGCCGCCACCAGCTCGGGTAGCTGACGGATCGGACGCCGCGCGTCGGTGTTCGACCCAGCGGACGCCGCGAGCGGTGTTTGGGAGCGACTCATGATCCCGCCTCCGCTCTGCGGGCCGGACGCTCGGGCTGCAGACCGCGCAGCTCGGCTCGGGCCTGCTCGCGCAGCGCGTAGAGCGCCGAGATCGCCTCTAGGGGCGTGATCCCGTCGACATCGACATCGGCCAGATCGTGCAGCAGCGGATGCGCGGCTGGCGGAGCAGGCGGCAGCAGCATCAGCTGCGGCGCTCGTTCCCCAGCGGCGCCCGCCGCGGCATCTCCTGTCGTCGCGCGCGCCGCGGCATCGCCCGTCGCCCCGCGCTGCGGCCGTTCCAGCTGCTCGAGCAACTCCCGCGCCCGTGCGACCACCGCGGCCGGAAGCCCGGCCTGAGCCGCAACATGCACGCCGTACGAGCGGTCGGCGGCGCCGGGCGCGATCCGGTAGAGGAACTCGATCCGGCCCGCCTCGGTCTCCTCGACCTGGACGGCGGCGTTGGCTACCCGCGGCAGCCGGCCGGCGAGCGCGGTGAGCTCATGGAAGTGGGTGGCGAAGAGCGTCCGCGGCCCGCGCTCGGAGCGCGGCGGAGCAGATGCTGTGCGCGCGTCCGGGCAAGCCGCCGCCGGACCGCCGCCCAGCGCCTCGGCCACCGCCTGCGCGATCGCCAACCCGTCCCACGTGGATGTCCCGCGGCCGATCTCGTCCAGCAGCACCAGCGATCGATCCGTGGCCCCGTGCAGCAGTTGCGCCGTCTCCAGCATCTCAACCATGAACGTCGAGCGGCCCCGGGCCAGCTCGTCATGCGCGCCGACACGGGCGAAGATCCGGTCGACCAGCCCGACCCGCGCCCGCTCGGCCGGCACGAAGGATCCGGCCTGGGCGAGAATCACGATCAAGGCGGCCTGCCGCAGATAGGTCGACTTGCCGGCCATGTTCGGCCCCGTGACCAGCAGCAGCTGCGCCGCGTGTTGGCCGTCGTCGGCCAGACGCAGGTCGTTGGGCACGAACCCGCCCTGGGCCGCCGCCGCCTCAACGATCGGGTGACGGCCGGCAGTGACGTCGAGGACGCCGGAGTGTTCCAGGCTGGGCCGGCTCCAGGCCCGTTCGGCCGCCACCGCGGCCAACGACGCGGCGGCGTCGAGCCGGGCCAGGGCGCCGGCGGCCCGGCGGACCGTCTCCGCCTGCGCCACAAGGGAGCGGCGCAGGCGCTCAACGCAGTGCCGCTCGGCCTGTTCGAGCCGCTCCTCGGCCGCCTGCAGTTCGGTTTCAATCCGGCGCAACCCGGGCTCGGAGAAGCGTTCGCGATCGCGCAGCGACTGGCGCCGCTCCCACGCCTCCGGCGCCCGTCCGGCGACCGATCGGGTCAGCTCGATCTGATAGCCGAAGGTCCGGTGATAGCCGATTCTGAGCGATTCGATGCCCGACTGCTCACGCAGCTCGCGCTCGCGCGCGGCCATCAGTTCGCGCGCCGCCGCGCTCGCCGCCCGGGCGGAGTCGACCTCGGGGTCGACGCCGACTCGGACCACGCCGCCGCCCACACCGCCGCCAGCTTCCGCCGGGCGCTCGTCCAGGGACGCGTCAATCCGCTCAGCCGCAGCCGGCGCCGGCGCCAGCTGCCCGGCCAGGTGTTCCAGCGCCGGGCTCGCGCTGCCTGAGGTCGACTCCTCGATCGTCGCCGCCAGATCCGCCGCGGCGATCAGTCCGCGCGCCAGCCGCGCCAGTTCGGCCGCCGAGGCGACCCCGGATGAGGCGCGGCCAAACAGGCGCTCGAGGTCGGCGGCGCCGCGCAGCTGCGCGGCCAGGGCGCGCCGCAGGGCCGGCCGCCGGACCAGGGCCTCGACCCGGTCCAGCCGTCGTTCGATCCGCTCCAGCTCGAGCAGCGGCGAGGCCACGGCCGCGCGCAGCCAGCGCCGGCCCGGGGCGCTGCCGCAACGGTCGATCACTTGCAGCAGCGTCTGCGCTCCCGCGTCCGCGGCCGCCGCCGAACCCCCCGTCGAGCCAGCCGTCGAGCCCGGCGCGGTCACGCCCAGCGCGCGCTCGGTCGCCCGGTCCCACTGCAGGTAGGCCGCAGTCTCGAACCAGCGCGGCGCCGACAGATGCGGCATGGCGCCCGGCTGCGCCGCCCCCGTCGTCTCATCGCCCATCTCATCGCCCGTCTCATCGCCCAGATCATCAACCGGGGCACCGGCCGCCGGCAGCGCCCGGCGCAGGTACCCGAGCAACGCGCCCAGCGCGCCCAGGGCGGCGTCCCCGCGTTCGCCCTCCAGCCCCAGCGCCGCCGCCGGCGCGCCATATTGCTCCTCGAGCGCCCGCCTGGCTGTGTCGCCGCGGAACTCCGAATCCGGCCGGCGGGTCAGCGCCAGATCGACCAGATCGATCAGTGGCGCCTCGCTCGTCTCTCCGATCAGCAACTCGCGCGCGCCCAGCCGCTCGAGCAGGTCGGCCGCGCGTTGCCAGAGCGCCGCGTCCTCTTCGAGCTGGCCGTCCAGTTCGGCCACGTGGCAGGCGCCGGTCGTGATGTCCGCCACGGCGACCCCCAGACGGAGCCGGCGCCGCTCACGGCGCACGGCGACCGCGGCGCAGGCCGAGGCCTGGCCCGCCTCGAGCAGTGCCGGTTCCAGCGCGGTCCCGGGCGACACCACCCGCACGACTCCCCGCTTGACCAGCCCCTTCGCCGCCCGCGGCTGTTCCAGCTGCTCGCAGATCGCCACCCGGTGCCCCTGCGCGACGAGCCGCGTCAGATGCTGATCGACCGAGCGCACCGGCACGCCGGCCAGGGGCGAACGCAGGCCGCCGCCCATCGGCTTCGAGGTCAAGGCAATGTCCAGCGCCTCGGACACGACCTTCGCGTCCTCGTCAAAAGTTTCGTAAAAGTCGCCCAGGCGGAACAGCAGGATCGCATCCGGATGACGAGCCTTAAGGTCGAGATATTGCCGTCGAACCGGTGTGACCATGCCTGTATCTTACACGCTTCCGTGTATCCCCGTCACCCGCTTCGGGGCAACCGCTCAGGCAGTTTATCAATTGGGGTTCGAATACGGAACCGCGCCAGTCCGGTTCGGCCGAGGCTGACGCCCCAGCCTGGACAGTGCGTGGACAGTGCGTGGACAGTTGGTGGACATGCCGGCCCGGCGGTCGGCCCCGTCGTCGACCGTGCTCAGACCACCGAGAGCGTGGTCAGGAACCGGTCTTCGACCCGGATCGCCTCGGGCGCCACCTCGCGGCAGACATCGCAATGGATGCAGCGCGGCTGATCGATCAGCCAGTCGCCCAGGGCTGCGGCCTGCCCGCCTCCGTCTTCCCCCTCTTCGGGGTCGTCGTCGGTCTCGACCGGCGCCCGCGCGATGCAGGCGGTCGGGCAGAGCGCCGCCGCCTCTTCCAATCGCGGATCGGACGGATCGGCGATCAGGTAGCGGGTCAGCCCCGGCGCGACCCGGGCCGGATCGCGCTTCTCGTCGATGTGCGTGTCCAGCTCTTCGCGGAAGTAGTTGACCAGTCCGCGCACCGCGTACGGCGTGAACTGGCCGTGCAGACAGTTGGCGTTCTGCAGCGTCTTGTCGATCGCCCCGATCCGATCAAGATCCTCCAGCCGGCCGTCGCCGTGCATGATCCGCTCCAGCACCTCGACCAGCCGTTGCGACCCGCCGTGACAGGTCGTGCAGCGGCCGCAGGACTCGTCCTCGCAGAACTCGGAGAAGTACTTGGTCAGATCGACCGCCGAGGCGCGTTCGTCGAACAGGATCAGCCCGCCCGAGCCCAGCAGTACGCCGCGCTCGGTGAAGGGTGGGCGCTCCAGCTTGAGGCCCAGGTCCGAGGCCGGCAGGAGGCCGCCCAGGGGACCGCCCGGCTGGATGCCCTTGGGCGTGTGACCGTCGGGCGGGCCGCCGCCGCAGCCGAGCAGCAGTTCGTCCATGCCCATGCCGAAGGGCACCTCGAGGATGCCCGGCCGCTCGAGCGCGCCCGAGATCGAGAACATCTTCGTGCCCGGATCCGATTCCGTCCCGAACTGCCGGTACCAGGCGTCGCCGTGCTGCACGATCAGAGGCACGTTGGCGTAGGTCTCGGTGTTGTTGACATTGGACGGCTCGGAGAACACGCCCTGTTGGGCCGGGAAGGGCGGACGGATCTTGGGCATGCCGCGGATC
>VXTH01000213.1:0-5389 GCA_009837565.1 Chloroflexota bacterium
CTTCGGCTACACAATGAACCAGATGCAAAACAATCTCAGCGGAGACCCCCGAGTCATCGGCCTCATCGACGCCGTGTACGCCTCTCTCTAACTCGCACCTTCGAGGGACAACTCAGATGACCACTCCGATCCACGGCTGGAACGAACCACAATTCGATGCCGTCCGGCAGGCGTTCGAGAGCAACTTCGCCGAGCGCGGCGACGTCGGCGCGGCGGTCTGCATCTATCTCCATGGAGAACCGGTCGTGGACCTCTGGGGTGGCTGGTACGCGCCCGATCGCGAGCGGGAATGGGACCGCAACACACTGGTCAACGTCTATTCCTCGACCAAGGGCCTGGTCGCGTTCTGCGCCCACCGACTGGTTGAGGAAGGAAGACTCAACATCGACGCTCCCGTCGCCGAATACTGGCCCGAGTTCGCCGCCGGCGGCAAGGAAGACATGCCGGTCCGCTGGCTGCTCTGTCACAAGGCCGGCATGGCGGCGGTCAAGCGCGAACTCGTCACTGAGGACATGTTCAACTGGGAGACCATAACCTCCGCTCTGGCCGAGCAGGAGCCGTGGTGGACGCCCGGAGAGCAGCACGGCTACCACGCCATGACCTTCGGCTGGCTGGTGGGCGAAGTCATCAGGCGTATCGACGGCCGCTCGGTCGGAACCTACTTCCGCGAAGAGTTCGCCGCGCCGCTCGGGCTCGACGCGCACATCGGCACAGGTCCCGAGTTCGATGCCCGGATCTCGACCGTGATCGAACCGCAGATCGCCGCCGAGTTCCCACCGACCAGCGACCTCTTCGGCGACCCCGATAGCGTCGGCATCGTCGCCGTGATCAATCCACCGGTCTTCAATCCAGGAGGTCCCGCGATGGCCTCGCGCCGCGACTGGCGAGCGGCTGAGATTCCCGCCGCCAATGGACACGCCACCGCCCACGCGCTAGCCCGCATCTACGGAGGCGCAGCTAGCGGCGGAGCGATCGACGGCGTCCACGTCCTCAATCCCGAGACCATCGAACGCGGCATCGAGGAGCAGACCAACGGCCCCGACACCTGCATCGGCATCAACACCAGGTTCGGTCTCGGCTGGGCCCTGACCGGAGAGTCCACGCCATACGGTCCGAACCCCCGCGCCTTCGGCCACCCCGGAGCCGGTGGCTCCCTCGGCTACGCCGACCTCGACGCCGGCATCGGCTTCGGCTACACCATGAATCAAATGGGAACCGAGGTCGCCCACGACCCCCGCTGCGCCGTCCTGATCCACGCGCTCTACCAGTCGCTGTGAAACAGATGTCACTGCTGGACTAACATTGCGACTTCGTCTGCAACTGCGACATCAAAGGGGTACTTTAGTGCCCACAAGACCGTTCGGACTTAGAGTGCAGGACAATGTCGTATCCCGCTGCCGCAATCGCCAATTCGTTCCTCGATCTCGCTCGGGCACACGGAAAACGATTGACTCCGATGCAGATTCAGAAGCTGGTGTACTTCGCTCACGGCTGGCACCTTGCTTACGAAGAAAGCCCTCTAAGTGAGGAACAAGCACAGGCGTGGCGCTGGGGCCCGGTGTTCCCGACGCTGTATCACGCCGTAAAGCTCTGGGGGAGAGAACCCATCGAAAGGGACGTCATCGCGTTCCGACTCATCAGAGAGGACGGACATCACCGCGTGGAGAAATCAGTTCCCAGAGTTATCGATGGGGTCCACACTGCGTTCTTAGAGACAATCTGGGACGCTTATGGAGAGATGTCTGGGCCTGCTCTCTCGAGCCTTTCGCATGACATTGATGGACCGTGGTACCGCGTATGGCATGAGAGCGGGGGGGCTCACGGCGTCATCATCCCAGATGAATTGATTCAGGAGTACTTCGGAGAACGACTGAAAGCCGCCTAGAAGAGTGGTTGATGAACACCGAGACTCCGAAGGCGGCCAGGGGCAGGATCGCCTGAGGAGTGCGCTAGCTCTCGGCGATGTCAATCCAGATCCGGGATCCGAGGAGAGGATCAGTCAAGAGCTTGAACGTCTTCAGGGATTCTCTGACCTTGCCGACGCGGAACAGAATCGAGATGAGAGAAAGAAGTACGCTGAACGGGCCTTTTGGCTTGCCGTCGGTTGGCTCGTGGCTGTGTTTGTAGTAGTGGTCGCTAGCGGTTTCGGTTCCGATGTCTTCGAAGTGCCGGCAGAAGTCCTGACGACCTTGGCAGTCTCGACAACTGGCACTGTCTTCGGCATTGTCTACATCATCATGCGACACCTGTTCCCTGACAGATTTAGAGGTCCAAAGTCCTGAAGATCCCGGAACGGATCCTCGCTTCTTCAGTGGACCAGTTTGATCAGGCCGAGTACGACCTACACCCGCACTAGATCCTCAGCGATCACGCCGTCTTCGGCGAGGCGTGTAATCTCCGACGAGCTCATTCCCAGCAGCTCTCCCAGCACGTAGTGATTGTCTTCGCCGTAGCAGGGGGCGCCGCGATCGATGGGGCCGCCCATGAAGGGTGGGGTGTGACTCCACTTGACCGGGACTTCTTTCGTCGGCCAGGGGCCCATCTCGGTGTGCTCGACCTCGGTCAGCCAGTTCAGGTGGGCGAGCTGTGGGTCAACCTCGAGCCGGTCCTGGGCGTCCTGGCAGACTCCCGCGGCGATGCCAACCTCTTGCAACCGGGTCATCAGTTCCCAGCGGTCGTGCTGACGCGTCCACTCGGTGATCCGCTCATCGAGCTCGTCCTGGTTTGCGAGCCGGTCGGCCAGGGTCGCGAAATGGTCGGTCGCGGTCCATTCGGGATCGCCCATCACTCGGCACAGTGACTGCCAGTCCGAGTCGTCGAAGCAGGCGAACGCAATCCAGCGGTCGCTTGACTCTATGTCATCGCGGCACTGGTACGCGCCATGCGGCGCGGCCGGCTTGTAGGGCGAACGATTCCCGTAGCGCTGCCAGATCGTCCCGTTGGCCGACCACTCGAGCACCGAGGTGCCGTTCAGATAGATGCCCGCGTCGACCTGGGAGGAGTCGATCCACTGGCCCTTGCCCGTGCGGTCGCGGTAGTACAGCGCCGCCATCATCGCGTTGGCCAGGTTGTACGCGCCGAACCAGTCCAGGTAGCTGTAGCCCCAGCCTGCCGGCGCATACGGCTCGGGCAGTCCCGACAGCTCGGAAACGGCGCCGAACGACGCTGCAATCGGCCCAACCGTCCGGTAGCGCCCGTAGACGCCTACCTGGCCCATGCCCGACTGCGACAGATAGATGATGTCGGGCTTGATCTCCTTCATCACCTCATAGCCGAGGCCCCAACGCTCCATCACGCCCGGCGAGAAGCCCTCGGCGACGATGTCGCTGACCGCGACAAGCTGCTTGGCGATCTCGAGTCCGCGCGGGTCACGGAGATTGAGCGAGAGTCCCCGATGTCCGGCGTGGAAGTCGTTGAACTGTCCCGAGCGGTTGATCGTGGAGTTGTCGGGCGGCAACGGCGCATCGTTGACGCCGAGCGCCTGCCGAGCCGCCTTGCCGCCCTGCGGGAACTGCGCCATGCCGACCCGCAGGTCCATGTTCTGGTGCCACTCGACCTTGATGTCCTCCGCGCCGAGCGCGGACAGGAACCGAGGCGCGCCCCCGGAAGCGAGCCACCAGGTGAAGTCAAGGATGCGAACCCCCTCCAGCGGAAACGGCGTGCCCCAGCGCGACAATGAGAGCTCCGCTTCTGAGGGAGCTGCCGCGTAGCTGCCTGCCCCGTGCTCGACACGGGGGCTGAGGGGGGCCCCTGCGTCACTTCGAGACACCCCTTCCGGCGAGGAAGGTCTGAGTTCCTCGATGATCTCCTCGTTGTGTTCGCCGAGCAGCGGGGCGCGAGGTCCAACCTTCCAAGCCGTCTCCGACGACACCCACTTGCTCGACGTGTAGACGAACTCCGACTCGTGTTCAGGATGTTCGACCCTGGCGAAGCTGCCTCGCTCCCACCAATGAGGGTCAAGAGCGTTCTCGTGCGGCTTGCGCAGTGGCGCCCAGAGATGCCCGAGATCCTGCGCATCTCGCCAGGGCACGTCCTCAAACCGGAACTTGCGGATCAGCCGCTGCGAGACCTCTTGCAAGTGGGCGGCGGTTTCGCCCCGCGAGCGCGTGTTCGCTCCGCCGGACTCGGCTGGCACGTCGTTCAGGTCGGCGGCCATGCCGTAACTGTCGAGGAAGTCGATCAACGACTGCGAGCGTCCCCGAGGCAGCGCCATCACCCAACGGCCGTCCTTGGTCGGACCGATCATCGGCAGTGGCGAGACCTCTTCCATCGCGTGACGGCACGTCTGGCGATAGAACCGGGCTCGGCGGTAGACCCAGCTCATCAGGTCGAGCTCGGTGTTCTTGGCGACGGCGTCGTGGACGGCGGTATGCAGCGTCTGCGCGCGACCCGACCTACCGCGATCGATCAACGCCGCGATCGCATTCATCACAGTCAGCTCGCCGGCGATGTGGTAGGCCTGCCACATCTGCGGCGCGATCGGCGGAGTGTCGTAGGTTCCATCAGGCTGAGGGTCATAGCCGCAGTTCATCATCGGCCCGCCCAGCGCCAGGTGAACCAGATCCGAACCCCGATAGTCGGCCCACGGTCCCGAATCGCCGAACGGCGACATTCGAGCGATGACGATCTCCGGCTTGGCCGCTCGGATCGACGCTTCATCCGGACCGTGCCGATCGACATCTGTCTTCGGTCGGGCGTCAAGGAACAGGTCTGATGTTGCGAGGATTCTGAGCAGAGTCGCGCGGCCGTCTTGGGATTCCAGGTCGAGCGTGAGCGATCGTTTGCCGATGCTGTAGTGCCACCAGAACAGCGACCGTTCCGGTCCGGGCTCGTCCTGGTAGAACGGACCGATGTTGCGGGTCGGGCAGCCCTCGGGTGGCTCGATCTTGATCACGTCGGCGCCGAGTCCGGCCAGTAGCTTGCCCGCGTAGGCGGAGATTTCGTCGCCGATTTCAATCACACGGACGCCGTCGAGGAGGTGTTCGTTCTGGCTCATTGGAAAGTCCTGCCCTGCCACATCTCAGAGGATGATATGGGCAGGTCGCTGGAAGTTCGAAGGCGAGCTAGGCCCGCGGCAGGCCCAGGCCGCGGGTTGCGATGACGTTGCGTTGGACTTCGGAAGTTCCGCCTCGGATGGTGGCCGGGACCATGCCGACGTAGTTGCGGGTGAACGTGCTGGCCGGCGGCGAGTCGCTCCAGTGTTGGGCGTGGAGACCGAAGACCTTGGTCGCCGTCAGGGCGAGGCGCTGGCTCAACTCCGAGGCGAACAGCTTGGCCGTCGACGCTTCGTAGTTCGGCACCAGGCCGGCGGACTGCATGGAGATAATGCGGAAGCTGAACTGGTAGAGCGTCTCGGTCTCGACGTAGCGGTCGACGATCTCCTGGCGCA
>VXTH01000296.1:0-5380 GCA_009837565.1 Chloroflexota bacterium
GCCAGTATGCGCTCAAGGCCGGGTTCGATTTCCTCTGGCCGGACGAAGCCGTCGCGCATCCTCACTTCCAGGCGGATTCCTGATCCTCTCGTCCTCTGGAGAGGCTCAGGTGAGGGCCCACCGCACGCGTCGGCTACGTCTTCGCCCGAATCGGCTCGTCCCAGTCGATGCCGCACTCCGAACACCATCGATTGAGCCACACGTCTCCCACTGCGCTCTCTTCCCCGCGCTCGGCGTGGATCTGTCCGCCGCATCGACACAGCCGAGGAAACGATTTCAGACAACCTCCGCAATCGTCTTTGGGCCCGTGCTCCAGGACAAATTGCGGATGCATCGACAGGCTCATCGGTGATCACCCTTCCGGCGAGAACTCGCCGCGATGAGAGGCTAGGTCGTTGACCGTTTCGCGATGACCTCGCTGCCAAAGTCGGCGATCAGGTCGCGTGCGCCGGCTGCATTGGTGCAGGCGATGGCGACGTTGTCGATGCCGGCCGCCTCCATTTCTTCGAGGCGCTCGATGATCTGCGGGGGCGTGCCGGTCAGGGTGGCGCCTATTGAGGACTCGCTGATGAACTGTTCCTCGCCGGGTTTGAGGAAGACCATGTGCCCCGTGTGCACGTCCAGATAACGTCGATCCGGCTGGCTGCCTCGGGCGTCGCCGTACTCCACGATGTAGCGGTGGAAGGCGGCCGCAGCGTCCGGATCCGTAATCCCCAGGTTGGCGCCCGGGCCGTAGTGCGACTCCCACATCGCGTGCAGACCCGGTAGCGCGTTGGGCCCCACCCGCTCCACCACCCGCGGCGAGGTGAGCGACTCCCCGTCGCGCAGGACGCAGCCGCTGGTCAACCCGACCGTGTATGGCTTGTCGGTCGATCTGCCGGCGCTGGCCGAGGCAACACGAATCGCCTCGAATCCCTCTGCCAAATTGGGCGTGAGCGCACCGGTGACCCAGCCGTCGGCGAGTTCTCCTGTCGCCGCCAGCGCCCTGGGACCGTTCGCAGCGAGGTAGATCGGGATCTCATCCTCGATGTTGATGAAGTCGCCGCGGTCGGGATGCAGCAACCGAATCCAACGCTCGCGGTCGCCCTCGCGGATCAGCACTTCCTCGCCCTGCAACAGGCCGCGCACTTGCTGCGTGTGCTCGCGGAAGTCCTTCACCGTCACCGCAGGCAGGCCCATCGTATTGCGACCCGTGTATCCGGTGCCCAGGCCCAGGATCACCCGGCCGGGCGCGAGATAGTTGATGGTGGCAATGGCGGATGCGGTCACCGCCGAGAGCCGGTTGCTGGGGATCGAGACCAGCGTGCCGACCTTGATTCGGCTGGTGTGCTCGGCCGCCAAGGCCATGGTGGCGTAGACGTCGCTGTAGATCAGTTGCGAGTCGAAGAACCAGGCGTGGGTGAATCCGACCGCTTCGGCCGCAGCCGCCTCACGCCAGGCGTCGATGTAGGAGGGGAAGGCGATGCCGTAGTCCATGAATGCTCCCAGCATGGATCCTGATTCGCATCGGAAGATAGACGACCACCACGTGCCTCGGCGGCTGCCTTGGGTTAGACCAGCGCAGATCTGCGTGGGGAATCCTACACGCCGAAGTGACATGCGTCTGACCAGTCTTGTCGCATCTGCTTCTTGCGGATTATGTCCCTGTTGGTGATATACCAGTACGGGTTCCGTGGTTTGAGACATTGATCACGAGGGACAGGGCCAATGCCACGAATCACGCACGGTCTCGGACGCGCAGGTTTGTGGATCGGATTGATGTTGGCGATTGCGCAACTCGTGGTTGGGTGCGCGGAAGACGGTTCACAGCAAGCGCAGTCAATCGCTCGGCAATCAGTCCAGCAACAGGTGAACGAGCCGTCAGCCCAGCCTCAGCCTGCTGACCAACCTGAGCAGCAGCAAGAGGGCGCTTCCGTTAGCTCGCCAGACCAGCCTCAACAACAAGCTCAGCCTTCCTCCCGACAACCACAATCACAACAGCGGGACACACAGTCGCAGACGGATCGGGCCGACGCCGCTGACGAACCAGGGGACAACGAAGATCAGGACGACGCCTCGCAACCGACCGACGCAGCCCAACAGAATTCGCAACAACAACGGTCGGTGCAGGTCGATGAAGCGGAGACGGTTCCCGATGGAACTCGGCTGATCTCGCTTTTCGGCGACGTCACCGAGATCGTCTACGCGTTGGGGGCGCAAGAGTTCCTGGTCGCCCGCGACGCGAGTTCGATCTATCCGGCGGAAGCTGAGCAGCTGCCCAACCTCGGCTTCGCCGGCTCCCTGAACATCGAGGCGATTCTCAATCTGGAACCCACGCTGATCATTGGAACGGCGATGGCCGGTCCACCCGAAGTGCTCGAACAGCTGCGGCAAGCGGGAGTCGAGGTGCTGATTCTCGAAGAACTCAAGGGGCTCGACGCACCGCAGATCAAGTTCCGCGTGATCGGGGACGCACTGGGACTCTCGAACAAGGCGGAGGCGATGGCGCTGGACGTGGAACAGCGCCTCGAAGCCGTGCTGGCAGCTGCAGCAACCGACAGCCCGCTGCGGGTACTGCATATCTACATCAGGCGCGGCGGATTGCAGCTGGTCTCCGGAGCAGGGAACGAGGCGCAAACGATCATCGAAGCGGCCGGCGGGATCGATGCCGCAGCGGAAGCCGGCATCGTCGGCTGGCAACAGTTGACGCCCGAGGCGCTGGTCGCAGCAGATCCTGACGTGTATCTGGTCATGGACCGAGGACTCGCCGTCGTCGGCGGAGTCGAGGGACTTCTGGAGATTCCTGGTATGGCCGAAACCAGGGCCGGCCGAGGGCAACACGTGATCTCGATGGCCGACCTCTACCTGCTCGGCTTCGGTCCCCGCCTGCCCGAAGCCATCGCCGACCTCGCCGAATTCCTGCGCGAGATTCAGGATCAAGTCCTGGAAAGCGAGTGACTCCGCCCGTACCGTCACACGCAGCAGAAACCAGCCTGACCGTAGGGCGAGTGCGCTCCCGCCTTCCCTGCCTCAGGCCTAACCCCCTGCGGGCGGACGCTTCGCGGTCTTATCGGCGCGTGTAACCGGAAGGATGCGCTGTTCCAGTTGCCAGATCGGCCGGGCGATCAGTCAGAGCATCGCGAAGGCGGCCCGGCTGAGGCCGGCGCCGATGATTCCGGTCGATTGCTCGACGACCCCAATCAGCATCCGCACGGACAAGACTCGTCCGAGCGCGACGCTCGTAAGCTCTGAGAAGCGGGCCAAGTATCGGAAGCTTGTCTTCATCGACGTAACCCTCAGGACAGTCATGGGTCGATGGCTCACGTAGCACCACGAAATGCAGAGGAGGCCAGACATGCGCATCACCCACACGGGCGTGTTCGTCAGTGACCAGGACGAAGCTCTGAGGTTCTACACGGAGACCCTCGGCTTTGTGAAGAAGGAAGATGTCCCCGCGGGGGAGTTCAAGTGGCTGACTGTGGTTTCGCCCGATGACCCGGACGGGACCGAGCTACTGCTTGAACCAAACGAGAACCCGGTCGCACAGGCATATCAGAAAGGGTTGTTCGAGCAGGGCATCCCGGCGACATCCTTTGGAGTAACCGACATCCATGCGGAGTACGACAAGCTGAAGTCACTGGGCGTAGCGTTTTCGATGGGCCCAACAGAAATGGGCACCGTAACGATTGCTGTCTTTGACGACACCTGCGGCAACCTGATTCAGATCATGGAAACGTAGCGCCGACCGGCCGAGCTACCCCGCTTGGGATGTGGGTGAAGGCAGTCTCGCATCGGCGTCCCGGTGGCTGTCGAGCACCGTGTTGCGACCCTCCATAGGGAGATCGCGCTGTAGACGGTCGTTCAAGCCTCGTGAGATCACTCAGCTGCGCGGGGTTCGACTCTTCTTATCTGGAGCTGGGGGAGTCCAGCCCGGGCCTGTTGACTGCCAGTCAAACGCGATCCCAGCTGCGCTGCAGCCCCACGCGCGCGGCCTCCGACTGCGGTCGGACTCAGCCAAGCGAGAGAGAGGAGTGCCACTCGGCGACGGCCTGACCGATCGCGGCGGGAGAATCCTCCTGCAGGTAATGCAATCCGGGAACGGTCACTTCCTGCTGGTTAGGCCAGGCACGGCAAAACTCCCGTTGAGGACCCGTCAGAATCGATCCGGGTTCCCCGTTGATGAACAGCTTGGCCACGTTGCTTCCCGCCAGCCAGCGGGAGTACTCATCGACGATTGCCGCGACGTCGGCAGGCTCGCCTTCGAACGGAATCTCCCGCGGCCAGGTGAGTGTTGGGCGCCGGGATTCACCAGGCTCGGTGTAGGGACGCCGGTAGACGGACATCTCCTCATCGCCTGGATCGCGAAGCATGCCGGCGGGCAGGATGAACTCCACGAACATGTTCTGCTCAAGAATCATGTCGTCACCGGCCGGCGACCGCAGGCCCTGGAAGAGCTCGCGCGCGGCCGCCGGCCATGCGTCCCAGGTCAGCGGCCGGACGAGCGCCTCCATATACGCCAACCCTTTCACTCGCTCCTGGTTGCGGTAGGCCCAGTGGAACCCCAGAGCGGAACCCCAATCGTGCACCACCAGCGTCACATCGTTGCCCAGGTCCACCGACTCGAACCAGGCGTCGAGGTACCGCCGGTGATCGACGAAGCGGTACGAGCCGTCCGGTGCGTTGCCCGAGTCGCCCATCCCCACGAGGTCCGGGGCGAGACAACGGGCTGAGTCGGACAAATGGGGAATGATGTTGCGCCACAGGTAGGAAGATGTTGGATTGCCGTGCAAGAACACCACGGAGGGACCACTGCCCACGTCCACATAGGAGATTTCAGTTCCCGCGACGGCAACACGCTTCCGCGGGTGAGAGTCAGCAGCTGAGATTGTGTCGTCGCTCACGGTTGACCTCCAGTTTGGCCTGACAGCTCTGTTTGCGAATCGGGCGTGTAACGATCAAAGTCCCCGGTGTGACGCCGTGATCTAGTCCAACACCTCGCTGGCGAGCTCCGCCATTTCTTCGAGGGCTCCGCCTTCGGTGTCGCTTCTGAGCCAGATGGTCGCCCGGCCTGCTCCGGCCTCTTCCAGGGCGTCGATCGCTTCACGGGTTCGGTACTGGCGGGGACCGCCGAATGCCAGGACCTGGATCGATGCGGGGTCCCGGCCGGCCGCCTCGGCCAGATCGGTCAGTTCCTTCCGCCCTCGTTCGATCTCCTCCCTATCAACGAAGTTTGCATGGTTGGTGGACACGATTGTGGCAGCTCGGGCGGGCATCCAGCCGTCGCCGTAGTCGACGACCCGCTTGAGTACATTCTTCGCCGTACCGCCCAGAAACACCGGCGGATGCGGCTTCTGGGCCGGCTTGGGGAACGACTTGACCGGCGGGAAGTCGTAGTAGGCGC
>VXTH01000179.1:0-5373 GCA_009837565.1 Chloroflexota bacterium
GCGTAGACCTGCAGGCGGTTGGCGATCGCCTCGGGTTTATCGTCGTCGCGTTGGATCATCTTGACGGTTCCACAGCAAGGGCTGCCGGCGTTGGGAGGATTGAAGATCTCGTGGAAGACGCTGCCGCATGTGGCACAACTGACACGTCCGCCGAGCCTGCGCGTGATTTCTTCGTTGGAGACGTCGATCAGGATTGTGACGGCAATCTCATTGCCCTGCTCGCTGAGCGCCTCGTCCAAGGCCTTGGCTTGCTCGACTGTTCTTGGGAATCCGTCAAAGAGGCAGCCGGCCCTGGCATCGTCACGGCCGATGCGTTCGAGCAGCATGCGGATCGTGACGTCGTCGGGGACGAGTTCACCCTGGTCCATGTAGGTCTTTGCCAGATTGCCCAGCTCTGTCCCGTTGCGCAGGTTCTCGCGGAACATGTCTCCGGTCGACAGGTGGAGAAGTCCCGTACGTTCTGCGGTTTGGACTGCCTGCGTGCCCTTGCCGGCCCCTGGCGGTCCCAACAGGATGACGTACATGGTTGGTTCGCTCATTGTCAGCGGATGAACCCTTCGTAATTGCGCATCAGCAGTTGCGCCTCAATCTGTCGCATCGTGGCGAGGGCTACGCCGACGACGATCAAGAGACCGGTCGACGAGATGGTAAGGGCTGTGGAATCGGGGATGAACTCGGTCGCGAGGAATGGGACCACCGCGACAAAGCCGAGGAATAACGCTCCCGCCCAGGTAATCCTTGCCAACACGCGATTGATGTAGTCCTGCGTGGGCCGTCCCGGTCTGATCCCGGGGATGAATCCTCCCTGTTTCTGGAGGTTCTCGGCCAGGTTCTGTTGCTGGAAGGTGACGAATGTGTAGAAGAAGGTGAAGCCGACCACGAGGATAAAGGAAAGTCCCCAGTAGGCCGGACGCCCGGGTGACAGGTTGAGCTGGACCCAATCCGCCGCACGGATGATCCAGCCGGGCCGTTCGCCGAGCGTCTGTCCTTCGGCGATGTCGGGAGTCAGAGGGTTGTCGACCGGATCCTCGTGAGTTTTGATTTCCGACACCGCAATGAAGTTGCCTTCGCGGTCGGCCAGCCGAATCGGTTCCTCGGAGATCTCATTCGCGTCGATCCGCCACGCGTACAACGTCTCACCGGAGACTGGATCAGAGGTGGTCTCGACCTGGGTGAGCACGTTGGAATCCGAGTTCGAGTTGATCCGGTCGAGCACGGTCTGGAAGGTGTCTTCTTCCCTGTCCCACTCGATGATTCCGTCATTGACGACGAACTCTCCCGACGAATTGAGGTCGGGGAGCAGCGTTGCCAGCGTGGTATCAGCATCTTCTCGGGTGAAGGGCAGTTCGACCGCGACCTGCGTCTGCGATTCTTCCCCGGCGGCGCCGGTGATCCAACCGGCCAGAACCGAGGGGAAGATGATGATCGAGAAGGCGAAGATCAGCGGGATCATGCCTGCCGAGTTAACGCGTAAGGGCACGTAGGACTGACCGCTCTGGCGGTACATCCTCCCGCCTCTGAATACCGATCGGGCATATTGAACGGGAATCCTGCGCTGCGCCTCCTGGAAGAACACGATCAGGGCGACCAGGGCAATCGCGATTGCGATCACGACGGCGATGCCGGACCAGCCGATGTCGGAGAGTCGGACCGAGTTGAACAGCGTGGGGAAACTGGCCACGATGCCGGCGAAGATGATCAGCGAGATGCCGTTACCGACCCCCTTCTCTGTGATCAGTTCGCCCAGCCAGATCAGGAACATGGTGCCAGCGGTCATCGTCATCAGTGCCGAGATCGTGGGCAGCCACTCCTCGGCGCCAAAGCCGATCCCCGTGATCGCTCGGGCGTTTTCGAGCAGCAACAACTGCCCGTAGCCCTGGACCAGTGACATCGGCACGGCCAGCCAGTAGGTGTAGAGCTGTATCCGGTTGCGGCCCGACTCGCCTTCCTGGGCCAGCGCTTGCAGCTTGGGGATCATCGGCTGCATCAGGTTCATCACGATTGAGGCCGTGATGTAGGGATAGACGCCGAGGGCGACGATTGAGAGGTTGTCGAGGCCGCCGCCGGAGAACAGGTTGAGGAAGCCGAGGACCGGGTTGTTGTCCAGCGCGTTCTCGAGCTGGGTCTTGTTGATATCGGGAATCGGAACGTGCGCGACCAGCCGGAACACGACCAGCATGGCCAGCGTGAACGCGACCTTTTGGCGGACGTCCGGCTGTCGCCAGGCGTCAACCAACGCCTGCAGCAGCTTAGGCCTCGTCGGCCCCGCTGCTGTCTGCGTTCTCTGCATTGATGACCTCAACACTGCCGCCCGCGGCAACGATCTTCGCTAGCGCGGCCGGAGAGATTCGTTCCACGCTCAGATGCAGGGCGCCGGCGATTTCGCCACCGGCGAGCACCTTGAACCGCTGGGTTCTGCGCCGCAAGAGCCCCGCGGCGACGAGCGCGTCTGCATCGACCGTATCACCGTCGCTGAAACGGCGGTCTAAATCGACGACGTTGATTGGTTGCGCTTCCACACGGAAGGGCGCCTTGAACCCTTTGCGGCGGGGCAGGGTCCGCATCATGGACATTGCGCCGCCCTCGAACACGGCGTTGTAGTCACGACCCGCGCGGGAGCGCTGCCCTTTGAGTCCGCGTCCGGAATAGGTGCCCTTGCCCGAGGCATTACCCCGACCGACCCGTTTGCGGCGCTTGCGGGAGCCGGGCGGCGGGCTCAGGTCGTTCAGTCGAAGGACCATTACTCGTCCTCGATTTCCGTCACGGTGACGAGGTGCGAGACCTTGCGTAGCATCCCACGAACGTCAGGAGTGTCATCTTTGGTCGTACTCTGGCCCAGTTTGCGAAGACCAAGCGAACGAATCGTGTGACCCTGGTCGGCGCGATAGCCGATGGCCGACTTGGTGTACGTGATCTTGAGCGTTGTCATGTCCTGCTACTCGCTCGCGCCGGCGGCTGCGAGTTCAGCTTCGACGTCGGCCGGCTCGGATGGTTCTGGCGCCGGTTCGTCGGGGAGTCGACCTGCGAGGCGCAGCCGCTCGCGTCGGACCTGAACCGGGTCGCGAAGCTCCGTCAATGCTCGCCGGGTCGCCTGCACGACGTTGACGACATTGTTGGAGCCCAGTGACTTGGAGAGCACGTTGCGCAACCCGACCGCCTCGAGCACAGCGCGCACGCCCCCACCGGCAATGACACCCGTACCCGGCGCGGCTGGCTTGAGCAATACCTTTGACGCGCAGAATTGAGCCGTGATGGGATGCGGGATTGTGCCGTTGCGAATCGGCACGGTGATCATGTCTCGACGCGCGATGGTCGAGCCCTTGCGGATCGCGTCGGGCACCTCGTTGGCGCGACCGATGCCGATGCCGACCCGACCGTTGCCATCGCCGACCACGACGACCGAGGTGAATGAGAATCGTCGGCCGCCTTTGACCACCTTGGCGACGCGCGATACCGAGACGACCTTCTCGATGATGTCGTCCTGGGGTTCGTCGCGGTCGCGACGGCGCCCTCGCCCGCGTCCACCGTCTCGTTGTTGAACCATCTGCAGCTCCTGCTCCCGATCGAGCGTTGGCGTCGTCCTTAGAAGACCAAACCGCCCGCGCGTGCGGCCTCAGCCAGAGCGCGAACGCGTCCGTGATAGAGATACCCGGCCCGGTCGAAGACGACGGTCGAAATGCCGGCATCCTGGGCGGTTTGCGCCAGCTGGCGGCCAACTGCTCGCGCGCTGGCCTGTTTGCCCGAACCATCCTCGTCCGTGACGGCGGCGGCGGTTGAGCCGAGGTCGGAGGCGCTGACCAGCGTGATGCCTGAGTCGTCGTCGATGATCTGCCCGTAAATGTGCCGGGCTGAGCGGTACACGCAGAGCCGGGGACGCTGCGCGGTCCCGCGCACCCGCTTGCGCACTCGCAGATGTCGACGCTTACGCGCGGCCCTGGTAGTGCGCCGCTTGCTGCGAACCGTCATCTCATCTTCTCCACATCGTCCTGCGCCAGGATCGGGGGTTAACCGATGGCGCTCTTGCCCTGCTTGCGGCGGACCCACTCGCCTCGATAGCGAATGCCCTTGCCCTTGTACGGCTCAGGCGGACGGACCGCTCGAATTTCGGCGGCCTGCTGACCGACGACCTGTTTGTTTGCCCCGCGCACGTGGACCAGTTGACCCTCGACGGTGAATTCGATCCCGTCGGGCGGGTCCTTGCGCACCAAATGCGAGTAGCCGACGCGCAGGACCAGGGTCTTGCCGTCCATCTCGGCGCGGTATCCGGTTCCCTGGATCTCCAGGGTTTTCGACCAACCATCGGTGACGCCGGTCACCATGTTCTGGATCAGCGCGCGCACCAGGCCGTGATGCGAGCGGTGTTCGCGGCGATCACTGGGTCGGGTGACGATGACTTCATTCTCACCCAGAGAGATGTGCAAGTCTCGGTGGACGTGCTGGTCCAGCTCTCCACGCGGGCCTTTGACTGAGACATGTCCCGGTTCGATGGTGACATCGACGCCAGCCGGCACCGGCACGGGCAGACGGCCTACTCGACTCATCGTCCCGCTCCCATCCTGTTCTTGTGGCTCGTTACCAAACGAAGCACAGTACTTCTCCGCCCACGTTCTCGCGCCGCGCCTGCGCGCCGGTCATGACACCTCGCGGGGTCGTGAGGATGGCCACGCCGAGACCGCCGTACGGTCGCGGAATCTCACGCTTCTGTACGTACACCCGCAATCCGGGACGAGAGACACGCTTCAGCCCGGTCACGACCGGTGTCCCTTCATCGTCGTAGAGCAACTCGACATCGATGTCTCGACCGGCGCGGCCGGCTCGATCTCTGACTTCAAACGAACGAATGAATCCTTCTTCGGCCAACACGTTGGCGATTGAGATCTTCATGTTCGAGGCCGGGATCTCCACCCGCGGGTGTCCGGCGTGGATGGCGTTGCGAATGCGTGTCAGCATGTCGGCGACGGGGTCAGTCACTGGCATTGCGATTCCTGCCTGCTCGCACAGTTCCTGCTATTCATTGCGGTCTCTCACTGGTTTCGCTCGAAGGGGAAGCCGAGCAGTTCAAGCAGCCGCCGGCCCTCGGCGTCGGTGCGGGCGGTGGTGATGATGTTGACCTGCAGTCCACGCACCTTGTCGACGCTGCCGTAGTCGATCTCGGGATAGACAATCTGCTCACGAATGCCCAGCGAGTAGTTGCCGCGACCGTCGAAGGCCGTGCGTGAGACACCCTGGAAGTCGCGGATACGCGGCAGCGCTGCGTTGATGGTGCGGTCGAGAAACTCCCACATGCGCGCCCCTCGCAGCGTGCAGGCCACGCCGACGTTGTTGCCTTCTCGCAACTTGATGTTGGCGATCGAGTTCTTCGCCTGGTTGACG
>VXTH01000019.1:0-2619 GCA_009837565.1 Chloroflexota bacterium
AATAGGCTGACCATCGTCGTGACCGCGGCAAGCATCAGTGGGATCACCACATGCCGCATTCCCGAACGCACCGCTTCGATCACCGGCACGCCGGTGGCTCGCTGTTCCCGGTAGTTCGACACGACCTGAATGGCATAGTCGACCGTGAGGCCGATGATGATGATCGGCACGAGCGCCGTGAGGGCGTTCGGTGGACCGATCACTCCAAGCGCGCCGGGGCCCAGCCAACCTTCCAGGCCGACCACCCAGATAATCGACAACAGCAGCCCCACCAACGCGAGCATCAGGTCGGACAGCGTTCGCAGGAACAGCAGAATCAACACGGCAATCAGCAGCAGCGCCACGCCAATCAGCGGCGCCATGCCGTCCTCAGTCGCTTGCTTGTACTCATCCTCGACGACGATCGGCGACACGCTGCTGACTTGAAGCGGCCCTTCGTCGCTCGTGGCCATCTCGGCGATCCGGCGCTCGGCGTCGGCCACCCGTTCGTCCTGGGTGTTGCGTAATCGGACGGTCGCGATTGCGACGGCTGTTCCGTCGACGTCCGTCCCTGTGAGCGCGCCCATGACTGGCGCGATTTCCGGAGCCGCGCTGACGGCATCGATTTCCGCCTGCGATACCGCATCGAGGTTCTCAGCGCCCAGCGCAGCCTGAATCAAGTGAGCTGGCGAGAAGATCGCATCCGTGGGCGTCAGCAACATCGCGATATCGGGCTCAGCGGCGATTCCACCAAGCAGCCCACTCATCTGCGACAGCCCCTCAGGCGTCAGCGCTGCTCCTCTGAACACGAGCGTGACCAGTCGCACATCACCGGAGGCCTCGAAATGGTCGTTGATCTCTCCGATTGCCTCAACGATCGGGCCATCCTGGGGCAGCAGCGCCAGGTCCGTGCCGTCCACAATCGGCACCCGCCGATCCGCGCCGGCGGCGAGAATCACCGTGACGATCAGCAACACCCCGATGGTGACCCAGGGGCGGGCTGTGACCAGGCGGCTCAGTTTGCCGAGAATGTCACTCATGCTGAGCAACAGGATAAGAGGGTCGCATCGAGTCGCAACCAGTTCCTGTGGATCAGGACAGGCTGAAGCCCTGGTAGCCGTTCTCGGCGACTTCCGCTAGCCGCTCTCGGTATCGCGGTGCGCCGCCGGGGTAGATCATGTAGCGCTGATGATCCTGCTTGCCGTGGCCGTCAACGTTTGAGTTGTAGCCGGTAAACCAGCTCTTGATCTTGCTCATCAGCTGGAATTGGTACATCTCCTGCACGTGTTGCCGCCATTCCTGCTCGGCGCCGTCCTGAGCCTCGACTCGTCGATATCCGTGGTCGCGCATGTAGCTGAGCAAGTCGGAGATCCAGTCCACCGAGGTCTCGATGCCGCGTGGATAGTTGGTTGAGACGGATCCGCCCTGTGGGCCGCTGAGCATCAACAGATTGGGGAATCCGGACGTCTGCATGCCGAGCAGCGTGTCCGGACTCTGTGCCCATTTGTCCCGTAGCGGTAGCCCGCCCGATCCGGTGAAGTTGATTCGATCGAACGCGCCGGTGATCGCGTCGAATCCCGTTGCATAGATGATCAGGTCAAACTCGAACTCCCGGTACGACGTTCGGATGCCCGTTGGCGTGATGCGCTCGATCGGCGTCTCATTGATGTCGATCAGACGCACGTTGTCTCGGTTGTAGGCCTCGTAGTACTTCGTTTCGAGCGGCACCCGACGAGTGCCAAACCCATGGTCCTTGGGGATCAGCCTCTCCGCCGTGATTGGGTCGTGTACTCGTGCCCGGATTTTGTCCGCGATGAACTCCGAGTAGCCGGCGTTGGCCTCAGGGTCGATCCCGACATCGATGAAGTTGCTCATCCACTTGCTGAAGCCGGGCGTCTCGTAGAGCTGCTGCCAGAGCGCCAGACGTTCTTCCTCTGGAACATCACGGTACTTGCGCTGGTCTGGGGCATGGATGAAGCCACCGGGCGTCCGCCGGCAGAGTTCGAAGATCTCGTCATAGGTCTCGTGGATCTCGGCCTGGGTCTGCTCATCGATGCGGCCGTTGTGCAGCGGCGCGCACCAGTTGGGGCGGCGCTGGAAGACGGTCAGTTCGCCCACCTTGTCGGCGATCTCGGCGATCACCTGGACGCCGGTTGCGCCGGTACCAATCACCGCGACCCGTTTACCGGCCAGATCAACTTGCTCATGCGGCCAGTAGTAAGTGTGCCAGGCGTCTCCCTCGAAGCTGTCGACGCCTTCGATCCGCGGCAAGGTCGCCGCCGAGAGCATGCCGATCGCAGTCAACAGGAAGCGGCAGGTCAGCTCCCGTCCGTCCTCCAGGCTGACCGTCCAGAGATCAGTCTCATCGTCAAACGACGCGCCGTTGACCCTGCAGCCAAACTGCATGTGCTTGCGCAGGTCGAACTTGTCGACGACGTGATTGAGATAGCGCAACGTCTCCGGTTGTCCGGCGAAGTGCTCGCTCCAGTCCCATTCATCGAGCAGTTCCTGGGAGAACGAGTAACCGTAGGTGTAGCTCTCCGAGTCGAAGCGCGCGCCGGGATAGCGATTCCAGTACCAGGTGCCGCCGGGGCCGTCGGCGGTCTCGAGGACTGTGGCGTCGATTCCCAGCTCCTGCAG
>VXTH01000019.1:2629-5351 GCA_009837565.1 Chloroflexota bacterium
CTGCAGCTTGAACATCTTATATATGCCCGCGACTCCGGCGCCAATGATGATCGCTTCGTGCTGGGGTTGAACCTGCTCGGTCATCGCTCGCTCCTTCACTCCGCTATGTCGAGGCTAAACGGAGCCGAATCCGTCGGCAACGGATGGGACTCGGCCACCGGCTATGTTGGCGATCGGAACCGGCTCGGTTAGATGACAATCGATCTCAACGCCATCCACACCCTGCTCGAAGGCGACGGCGAGCGTTCATTCCTCTTGCTGAACGGCGCCGGCCAGAGTCTGCACACCTGGGATCATGTGGTTCCGGGGCTGCTCAGCGCCGGCCGCGTGATTCGGTTTGACGTTCCGGGCGTTGGCAAGAGTCCGTCGCCCGGCGCTCCTTACTCGTTCGAGGAACTCGGACAGGCTGCTATGGAACTGGCCGTGCGCCATGGCATCGGAGATCTGGTGGTGATCGGCCATGCCTGGGGCGCTCGGGCGGCGCAAGTGATCGCGCGCGATTTCGACGTCGCGGGCGTCGTGGTCGGGTCCGGCGGAGGCAAGTTTCCGCCGCTGGCCGAGCCTGAAGACATGCGTTCGCTCTACGTCCTCGATGCGGACGACTGGAGCCGGCGTTTCGAGCGGGCCTATTGCGCTCTTGACTTCAGCGCTCGCGATCCCGAGCTTGCGGACTGGCTGTTTCGACTCGTCCGCGAGACTCCCGTCGACCGCAGCGTCGTCACGGGAGCGATGGAGCGGTCGCCGGTCGACTCCTACTGGGGCCAATTCGAGTGCCCCACGCTGTTGCTCTACGGCGCGGACGATCTCGTTGGCCATTCGCAGCACGCCGAAGACTTGCACCGATTGCTGCCGGACTCCACGCTGGTGTACATCGAGCAGGCGGGCCACTTCGTCGTCGCCGAGCAAGGTGAGCGTTTCGCCGCGGAAGTGCTTCGTTGGATAGACGAGCGGGAACTATGAACTCAATGGCATCGAACCTGTTGGCGCCATACCCGTTGCAAGGAGAGTGATGACGCCATGCAGTTTCGAGTTCGCGATCGGGAGGCCATCGCCAACGGGCAGCTGACGGCCACATTTCGCCGCTGGCGCAGCCCACAGGCTCGAGTTGCGGGCGATACCGGCTCGGCCCAATCGTGATCGAGGTGACGGCGGTTGACCAGATCGATCCGTCCGAGATTTCGGTTGCCGACGCTCGCGCAGCCGGCCACGACTCGCCGGCGGCTGTCCTCGAGGCGATTCACAGAAATCAGCGCAAGAACGCGGATCCGAGTGCGCCGTTGTATCGGGTCGGCTTCATCTGTCTCGGCGAGCAACCGGATCCTCGGTCGATCCTTGCGGCCGAGGCTGGTCTCGACTCCGAGGAACTAACAGCTATCATTGCCAGGCTGGCGAGGATGGACTCCCGCGCCCGGCATGGACCCTGGACGCGAACGACGCTTACGGCTATCTCCGCAACGCCGGGTCGGCGCGCGGCCGAACTGGCCGCTGCGCAGGGTCGAGAGACGCAGAAGTTCAAGACCGATGTGCGCAAACTGAAGGCGCTTGGGCTGACTGTCAGCCTCGAGGTTGGCTACGAGTTGTCTCCCAGGGGCCGCGTTGTCCTCGACGCGCTGCAGTCTGCGCCGTCGAACGACTAGGCCTGGCGTCCCTCCACGATCCCGCGGGCAGTGCTGACGACGCGCGGCATCGCCTCGGCGACGTCCTTCTCGTTGATCCCCGAGGCAACAGACTCGTAGCCGGCGCGCTCGATCATCGACCTCAGGCGGCCCCGTTCAAAGACGTTCAGGGTCCAGTCGAGTGAATCGCCGGCCGCGGTCAGGTCGAGCATCAGCCGCTCATCGTCGGCTTCAGGGCCGTAGTGATAGTGAGGAGCGACGCGGAAACAGTCGAAGCGAAGCAGCTCGGTGTCCTGTCCCTCGATGTCGGCGCGTACTTCGATGCAAAGTCCCTCGTCGCCGGCGATGTCGTCGCGGTAGCGCATGGCGAATGAGATGCCGCCGGCGTCAACGCGAGCCTGATCGATTGGTTGCGTGTCACTCATGATCCATCTCCCGGCTCCGACTTTGATTGGGTCTGAAACTCAGTTCAGGATAGGAACTTGCGCTCAGAGACGGGCACGAACCGGGAGGCAATTCGGGCGGGCGCGCTCTGAGGAGCCCTGCGGGACGTCACACGCGAATCGTCCGGGCGTCGCTACGCCAGTAACCTCTCGGCCAGCTCGACAAAGTCGTCGACGATGATGTCGGGCTGGTACTCAGAGTCTTCGGTCGGCAGCCGGTAGCGATTCACATATGCGGCCCTGAATCCACAGGCTTGCGCGCCCAGGATGTCGAAAGAGTGCGCGGCGACCATCATGACCTCGCCAGGCTCGCACCGCAGGCGCTGAATCGCTTTGCGATAGATGCCGGGCGAGGGCTTGAACGCGCCGACCTGGTCCACCGAGATGATTGCGTCGAATGCACTCGGCACGTTGTTGCGGAGCAACTCCTCGAGGTACGACTGCTCGCCGTTAGACAGGGCGACCAATCGATAGCGCTCTCCAAGAGCCCTCAGTCCCGCGAGCGCATCGTCATAGGGCTGCAGATGCCTGTAGACCTGCATGAATTCGCCGACCGCATCATCGGTGTAGTTGACGTTGTGATGCTTGAGGCAATAGACGAACGCGCGGCGGCAGGTCTCGAGATAGCCGCTGTGTCCCAGCATCAGCAGGTTGTCCTGGTAC
>VXTH01000241.1:0-369 GCA_009837565.1 Chloroflexota bacterium
GCATCACGATCGCCGTCTCGCGGGTTTGCGGCGGCGGTCCCGGGTAGGTGAAGTCGCGCGCGTCAACGCGCGGGTCGGTCATCGCAGCCTTGCGATAGAAGAAGGTCACCCGTCGTGATCCATGGTGCTCGAGGATGAAGTCGCGGATACGCGGCGGCAACCGATCGCGGCGGGCGAGGTCTTCGCCGCGTTCTACATGCTCGATAATCAGCCGGGCGCTCTCGCTCGGCTCCAGATTCTCGTGAGGATTGGGTCCGTCCTGATTTTCAATGAACATTGCCGGTCGATTGAGCTTGCCGATGTCGTGGTAGTAGGCGCCGACGCGCACCAGAAGCGGATCTGCGCCGATCTGAGCAGCGGCCCGCTCTG
>VXTH01000241.1:379-3734 GCA_009837565.1 Chloroflexota bacterium
CTCTGAGAGCGTTGCAACGAGCAACGAGTGATGGA
The DNA here is from genome assembly GCA_009837565.1 of Chloroflexota bacterium. GTDB lineage: Bacteria > Chloroflexota > Dehalococcoidia > Bin125 > Bin125 > Bin125. The sequence continues at coordinate 415 of VXTH01000241.1, forward strand.
ACGTGCCCGGCGCCTCTTCCTGCAGACGGCGCAGCAGGGGACGTTGGAGTTGCGCGAGTTCGAGCAAACGCATCGGTGTGGTGATTCCGAATAGCGCTCCTAACAGTGAAAAAGCTCCGATCGTGATCACGGCAACCAGTGCGGCCGTGACCAGTGCTGCCAGAGCCAGCCAACCGAGTTGATCGGTGATGCGTTGCGGGTCGAGCAGCCAGATCGCGGCGCCCGCGAGCAGACCGGAGACTCCGGCCGCGAGTCCGGCCAATCCGTACTGGGCCAGTGCCTGCGCCCGGGTGGCAGCGAACACGCCGCCCAGCGAGCTCGCGAGGAAGAATGCCAGCGGTCGCAGGGCCAGGGCGCCGGAGGGCGCCAGACCATAGTCGGGCAACACGATCGCCGCGGTACCTGCCAATACGGAGATGAGCACTCCGGTGGTGATGCCCAGGCCGGTGCTGAGTAACGCAGCGACCAGGACCGGCCCTGCCGCGAGGGGCAACATGAGATCCAGCGATTCGTCCACGCCGCCCGGCAGGGCGAATTCGAACCAGGCGCGCGCGGCAGCGACCGAGAACAGGACCAGCACGGCCAGCAGCAAGAGGCGGCGGTCGCTGCCGGCTTCGGCCGGTTTCCAGATCATCAGATAGAGGGAAAACACGCCGGCCGCGACCACGCCGATGATGACGATGGCACCCAGCGATTCAAGTTCGATGCCTGCGCTGCGGGGAGTCAGGTTGTCCAGCGCCTCCTGGGCGAAAACGTCCACCATCGCGCCACGCGCGACGATGAGCTCACCCTCATCAACGGTGCGGCTGACCCCAGGAACCGCGCGAGCTGCCCGTTCGCGCGCCTGCTCGGTCGCCGCCGTTGATTCAATCATCGTGGGACGCAGGTATGCGGCGACCAGCGAGGCAACCAACGTGGTCTCGGTGAGTGTCAGGGTTGGATCGACACGATCGTGCAATGTGAGTCGGACCGAGTCGAGATCCTGCTCATACACGCGTTCCTGGAGGAGGCTCTCGAGGACTGATTGCGATTCACGTTGAATGCTGCCGAACAGCGGATCGGAGACCGCGATCAGAAATGCCTCGTCTCGCTCGGGTAAGCGCGATCCGGGGATCGGTCCGGGCGTGGCAGGCGGTGAATCTGACGCCTGCTGGTCTTCTTGGGCCCGATCTCCTTCCTGCGCCTGACGGTTGGATGGGCGATTGGACGCCGTGCTTGTTTCGGCTTCCGAGGTCAGCGGAGCGCTGCGCGCCTGTCGCTCGCTGACGACTGCGTCCAGATACAGGCGCAGGGCTTCCAGCTGCGCGGGCCGGATATCGGGATTGAACTCGAACCGGGTTTCGACCTCAACTCGGGCGGCTTCCTGAGCCTCGGCTGTGAGTGCCGGACTGATGAACGCGACCTCTTCCGAAGCCACGATGTCGCGGTCGGCGACAGTGCCTACGGCAGGAAACTGTTCCCGGGGCCGGAATGGAGTAAGGGCGAGGACGATTCCGATGGCCAGCGCCACCCCGAACAGGCCGACGCGCCATGGAGTGAAATAGGAGGGCTGGCTCATTACAGGATCATTGGAGCATGGTCACTGACGCTCAGCGCAAGGAACGCGTTCGCGCGCTCCACGACTCAATGATACAGACGCCGTTACGTCAAGAACGATTGAACAACGACCTGCTCGCGAGCTCTAGTTGGCTCTAGTTGGCCTGTGCGGCCTCGTCGAGCAGTGATCCCACGACTGCGTTGACCAGCGAACCGTCCGCTTCGCCGCGTAGTTCGCGCATCAGCAGGCCCATGACCTTGCCGCGGTCGCCCGGACCACTGGCGCCGACCTGCTCAATCACTGCCCGTGCACGAGCTTCCACTTCATCTCGGGAGAGTTGCGTCGGCAAGTATTGCTCGATGATCGCAATCTCGACCCGCTCTTTGTCGGCGAGGTCGGTGCGACCGCCCTTTTCGAACTGCTCGATTGATTCGCGCCGCTGCTTCACCTGGCGCTGCAGGATGGCCAGAATGTCCGATTCGGCCAGTTCCTTGCCGCGTTTGTCGATCTCTGCATTTTTGATCGCCGCCTCGACCATTCTGATCGTGTTGCGGCGCGGCGCGTCCTTGGCGCGCATCGCATCACGAAGGTCGGAACGCAACTGGTCACGAACGCCTTGCATCGAAATCTGTCATTCCAGCACCCGCCGACTATGACGACGGGGCGGATCTCAAAGGAACGCCCGCTGCGGCGCTAGTCGGCCGAGGGCAGCACCTTGGGCTGCATCAGTTCCATCTCGCGTTCGTCGACCTTGAGGTCGCATTCGCCCGGCTTGATGCAAAGCACTTCAATGCCCGACTCTTCGTCGCGGTACCGCTTGCCCAGTTGGACTGCCATCTTGGCTGCTCCCCTACTCGCTCAGTGGTCTGTTCTCCAGCCGACCGCGGCTGGAATCGCTACTTCTTTTCCTCGAGCGGCGTGTCGCCGCACTTGAGTTCTGCGTCGCCGCCGCGCGTCACGATGAATTCCGCGCCGCAGCTCGGACAGAAGTAACGCTTGCCGGTCTGTGCTGCTGCCATCCTGATCTCTCCTGACCCCGCCAATTCGTTGGAGGGGATGCTCTTGTCACGCCGAAAGTGGAATACCAGTCAGCGTACCAATGCCGAACGATTCAATCTGCGCTGCCGGTCATGCCCCGGCGTTCGCCCAGCTCAAGTTATGACGAGCCGCTGTGGCTGCTCAGCCAGTCTCCCAGTTCCGCAGAAATTTGACCGCAGGTATTGGAAGTGACCTGGGTCGCCGGCGTTGGAACAGGTAGTCCGGCCGCAAACCGTTCCTCGGCGGTGACGAGGTTGTTCTCAGCGGTGAGGTAGTCGGAGACGACCTTGAGCCAGGCGCGGTTCATCGCGACCTCCTGCTGCACGTCCGACGCCGCGTTGTAGGTTGAGCGGGCATCGGCGACCGCCGTTGAGTCATCGGAGGTTCTCAGCGTCACTGCGGCCAGGACCAGGTTTGTGTAGCCCTTTTCGTAGGCGGCCAGGGCATCCTGCGCCTCTTGCAACCCTTCGCCCGACTCTTCCGCCTCTGCGACTGCCTCGCGCAAGCTGATCATTTCAGCGTCGCTGGCCTCGGTCCGGGCGACGGCGCCCTTGGCCGCATCCAGATCGGCGAACCAGCCCGAGGCCTTCAGGGTGTCCTCGGCCGCATCGAATGCGATGTGCAGGTTTTCGATCGTGACTTCGTCCAGATGATGCGCGTGTTCGACGGCCTTCTCCCAGGCGTTGCCGGCGTTGGTCGTGATGAGCGTGACGAGGTTGTCGATCTTGAAGCCGTCCAGCGAGCC
>VXTH01000241.1:3744-5347 GCA_009837565.1 Chloroflexota bacterium
AGCCGCCCTGATCGATGCTCCACGGAGGCATCGGCGTTCCGTTCCGTCCGCAGGTGATCGTGTAGCGGAACTCGTTCTGCAATGCCTCGAGTTGTCCCTGGTTGTCTGTCAGGAACGCGTAAGTGTTGTTTGGGGTGTTCAGCGCTGGACCGACCAGTGATGCGTCCGACTCCGAGCCTCTCCCGTCGTTGCCGTGGCATTCACGGCAGTTATTGGCAAAGGTCCATGAGGCTCGCTCGGCGTCCTTGGTCAGGATTTCCGAGCGAGCTTCGGTCCGCCGTCCGTTGTCGAACCACGTGTAGGCGCCCAGCGAGGCCACCGACAGCACCAGCAGGATCACCATGGCGAGAATCTGCTTCTCGGTGTTCTGTCCGCTCATCGTCCTCTATTCCCCATGTGCCTCGCTTGTACGAATGCTCGTCAAGTGACCGTTCGGCCGGTTAGCCGTAGGACGTGGTGCGCTGAGGATTGTCCTCACCGCCCTTTTTGATGTTGCCGGTGTTGACCGTCAATGAGCCGTCGCTGTTGACGGTGATCTCTATGGTGTCCATTGGTCGCGGAGCGGGACCGAAGACTCGGATGCCGCCGCGGGTGTAAGTGGAACCATGGCACGGGCAGCGGAACCATCCGGTCACGCCCTCGAAGGGGAAACCGGGACGCCAGGGAATGGTGCAGCCCAAGTGCGGGCACTTCCACCACAGCGCCAACAGTCCCTGATCGCCTTCAAGGCCAAACCCGGCATGTGTACCGTCGCCGGCGCGGAGGTGGGCCAGGTAGAACTTGCCGATCTGGATCGGGGCCGGGTCGGCGCCGACATCGGGCACCGCGCCGGCGCCGACGGTGATCCGGCCGCCGAAGCCTGTGACGCCGCGCGGCCAGAAGTTGGACAGGAAGGCGCCGAGACCGCCCGTGAGACCGAAGGTGAAGAATCCCCAGAACGATACGCGCAGCAGTTGCCGTCGCGTGACCTGGCCCTGACGGGCACGCCGACGCTGGGCCTGGGTGACCATTGCTCGTGCGCCCTCGCCCGCCTGGACAACGCCGGCTCGCGATTCGGCTCGCAGGTGAGGAGCGCGCTGGGGCCGTGAGCCGCCGGACGGTTCGGCCGGAGCCGGCACGCGGCGCTGCTGACCGCCCTCACCCGTTTGCTCTGTGTTGCCGTTGGCCACCGGTTACTCCTCCAGCACCACGATGTCCCAGGGCGGCTTGAGGTCCTGACCCTGGCCACGGAAGGCGGTACCAACGATCGTCGTCGTCAGATAGACGCCGATGAAGGCCGAGAAGATGAGCAGTGCAATGTCGCGTCGTGTGTGGATCCAGCCAAGGGCCTTGCAGAACAGCACGAACAGCACCGGCAGGCCAACCATCGTGGCCACGGGAATGATTTGCTGCGACAGGAACGATGGGAAGTTGAGGTTCAGCAGCCACGGATCGGTGGTGGTGCCGGGGATGCCCAAGGGGATCGCGCGCCAATCCGCGAACATCGTGAAGCCGCCGATGGTGAAGCCTAAGGAATCCCAGGGAATGCCGGTATCGAAGCCGCGCAGGTTGCGGAACCAGTCCAGCCCGCCCGGCCAGCTGAAGTCGCTGTTCAGGCCCAGGC
>VXTH01000309.1:0-5333 GCA_009837565.1 Chloroflexota bacterium
GGCGGCGCGGATCTTGGTCGCCATGTCGGCCAGCTTGAGCTGGATCGCCTGGTGCTGGGCGATGGGTCGGCCCATGGTCTCGCGGCGCTGGGCGTAGACGATGGCCTCGTCGAATGCCGCCTGAGCCACGCCGGTCGCGCGGGAGGCGACGTTGATTCGCCCGATCTCGAGGCCGGAAATCATCTGCTGGAAACCGCGGCCTTCGCTTCCGCCGAGCAGGTTGTCGCGGGGCACGCGGGCATCCTCGAGGAACAGTTCCGCCGTCTCGGGACCCTTGTAGCCCAGCTTGTCGATCGTCCGGGCGACCGAGAACCCCGGTGTGTCCTTCTCGACGAGGAACGCGGAGATACCACGGTGCCTCGGCTGGGCAGAGGGATCCGTTTTGGTCATCGCCAGGTAGACGTCGCCACGGTCGCCATTGGTCACAAACAGCTTGTTGCCGTTGAGGATGTAGTCGTCGCCGTCGCGCGAGGCGGTCGTGCGGATCGCCTGGGCGTCGGAGCCGGCATTGGGCTCGGTGATCGTGAAGCAGCCCTGCTTCTCGCCCGTTGCCAGACCGGGCAGGAAGCGGTCCTTCTGTTCCTGCGTGCCGTGTTCGTCGATGATCCAGCCGTCGATCACGTTGGTGTTGATGATTCCGGCCAGCCCCATCCAGCCGCGCGAGATCTCCTCGATAACGGCCGAATAGGTTTCGAACGAGAGCCCCAGTCCGCCATGCGACTCGGGGAAGGTGATGCCGAAGATGCCCATTTCGCACATGTCGGCGTGGATCTTGGACGGGAACTCTCCCGCATGTTCCAGCTCGGTGGCGTTGGGGATGACCTGTTCGTCGACCCAGCGGCGCACGTTGCGCGTGATCTCCACACCGGTCTCGCCGTCGCCTGCAATGATCTCCCGGACATCCGAAACGCCAGCCATCAGCACGCTCCAATCTGCCGCAACACTGCCTCGACCGCGTTGCGAACCCAGTGTATGCCCGGTAGGTTCAGGCTCGACCGGAACGGGCCAGGAGAGACGCGACCGATGTCGTCCGATCTCAACGCACAGTGCAGTGAATGGCGTAAGCGGAGCGAGTCGATCGCGCCGATTATTCGCGCCGAGGCCGACCACAATGATCAGCTGCGGCACCTCTCACCGGCGACGATGGACGCCCTGCACCGGATCGACGCATTCGGGATCTGTACTCCGGTGGATCTCGGCGGCTCCGACCTGCATCCGGTGACCCAACTCGAGACCGTCGCGACGATCTCTGCCGCCGATCCATCGACGGGCTGGAATCTGATGAACGGTTGCCAGGAGTCGGCCTGGCTTGCTACGAGATTGCCGGACGAAACGGTTGCACGCCTCTTTCGTCCGGGCAGCCGAGATTGGCGGTTTCCTGTCACCGCGGGAGGTCTGGCTCCCGAGGGTGAGGCTCGGCCAGTCGAGGGCGGCTGGGTCGTCACCGCGCGATCCGCCTGGGCCTCCGGTATTCACACGGCCGACTACGTGCTGATCCAGAGCTTCATCGCGGAAGAAGAGCAGGAGGCTGGCACGCCTCGATCCACAGTGACCGTCGCCGCGGCTCGCGAGGAGATTGTGATTGAGGACACCTGGCACACCCTGGGCATGCGCGGCACCGGATCGGCGCACTATCGGTTCGACGAGCTGTTCGTCCCCGACGAGATGAAGCTCGTCAATCTGGAGTTGCCACCGGCCCGCGGCACGGGCTTCGTCACTCGGCCCAATCCAATCTTTCTTGTCCCGGCGATGTACGCGACCAGCCTCGGGATAGCCCGCCGAGCTCTGGAGGAGTTCGCCGCACACGCGCCTGCGGGTCGTCGACGTGCGTATCGAGGGTCGGTGAGAGAGCGAGAACGGGTGCAACACGACATCGGCGAGGCGCAGGCGATGCTTGAGGCGATGGAGGGCTACGGCCGAAACCTTTGCGAGCAGCTACATGACACACCGGTCGACACGCTCGAACAGGCCGTGAACCTGGGTGATCGGGCACGCTCCGCCTATCGCTGGTGTAACCAGACGACCGAACGCATCGTCAAGATCGTTCACGATCACATGGGCGGCGCCGACGTCTTCGAGAGCAGCATGATCCAGCGGCTGCTGCGGGACATCCAGACCTCGTCCCAGCACATAATGCCCGGCGACAGCGCGTACATCCGGCTGGGCCGTCATCGACTGGGTCTTGAGGTTCGACCAGGAATCTGAGGCAGCAGCCTCATACCCTAGATGGAATCAGCGGAGTGGGGGGATCGATGAGCAGCACACTGGCCGAGCAACGAGCGGAGTGGCGTGCGCGGATCGCCGGTATTGGTGACACGCTGCGCGCGGAGTCCGAGACCAACGAGGAATTGCGCCAACTCTCGCCGGCGACAGAGGCGGCGCTGCGCAGCGTCGATGCGTTCAGTCTCTGCTCACCTGAGGAGCTGGGCGGCGTCAACGCGCATCCGAGGCTGCAAACCCAGGTGATCGCGGACATCACCTCCCACGACTCGTCCGCAGGTTGGTGCGCGTTGATCGGCGCGCACGAGTCGGCCTGGTTGGCATCTCGCCTGCCCGACAGTTCGGTCGAGCGCATCTTCGCCCACTCCGATGAGCGCTGGCCGGTGACCTGCGGGTCGATCGCGCCCGAGGGTGAGGCGGAGCAGGTCGAGGGCGGCTGGATGGTTACGGGGCGCTGGGGCTGGGCGTCAGGGATTCATCATTCGGACTTCGTCCTCTCGATGTCGCGGATCACCGGTCAGGAACCTGAACCGGGCAAGCCGCCGCCATTGCTCTGTGCAGCTGCGCCGAAAGCAGAAGTCGTGGTCGAGGACACCTGGCACACACTGGGCATGCGCGGGACCGGTTCGACGCACTACCGATACGAGGGCGTTTTCGTTCCCGACGAGATGTGCCTCGCCGGCTTCGAGCGTCCGCCGCTGCGAGGCGGCGGCTGGCTGACGCGTCCGACCGTTACCTTCCTCACCGCAGCAGGCTATGGATTCCCGCTCGGTGTCGCGAAGCGAGCCGTCGAAGAGGTCACTCGGCAGGCGACCGAGCACACGAGGACCGGGCAGCGTGCCTCGATCTCCGAGCAACAGCACTTCCAGGGAGACCTCGGACGTTGCGTCGCGCTGGTCGAGGCGATGGAGGGATACGGCCACCATCTCTTCGAGGAGTTGCTGGACGCGCCGATTAACTCGCTGGAGGACGCTGTGCGGATGGACGATCGCGCCCGCGCCGCCCTGCGCTGGGCGCACCAGACCGCCGAGGATGTGGTCCGAACGGCGCACGAGCACGCCGGCGGACCGGCGGTGTACAGCGACAACGTGCTCGCCCGGCTCCTGCGCGACATTCAGACGGTGAGCCAGCATGTGATCCAGACTCAGTCGGCCTACATTCGCAGGGGCCAGCATCAGCTCGGCATCCCGGTCCGGCCGGGGTTGTGACTGCGCCTGTTTGAGGAGGTCACATGGTGATCGAAATGCACGGCCAGCTCAAACGCGAGCTCGCTGACTGGCGCGAGCGGGTGGAGTCGATCGCGCCCACCCTACGAGCGCACTCACAGGAGTCGGTTGAGATCCGCACGCTCGCTCCGGCGTCGGTCGCCGCGCTTGACGAAATCGAAGCGTGGAAGCTGTGCGGTCCCCGTGAAGTCGGCGGGCTGGACGCCCATCCGCGCACGCAACTTGAGGCGTTCGTCGACCTGGCGCGGGCCGACGTGTCGGCCGGCTGGTGCACGATGGTGCAAGCGATGGTCTCCGGGATCGCGGGGGCGCATCTGCCGGACGGAGCTGCGTTCGACGCTGCGTTCGGTTCCAGCTATCCCAGATGGTCCGGCACCGCCAATCCTGAAGGCACGGCGCAGTCTGTCGAGGGCGGCTACCTGCTCAACGGCCGCTGGTCCTATGCGAGTGGGATTCGGCATTGCGGCTGGGTGCTCGGCGGCGTGCGACTGCTCGACGCCGCCGGCGAGCCGCAGCTGGGCGCCAACGGCCGACAGCTGGAGACCGCGATGGCGATCCCCACGGAGCTCGTCGAGATCGAGGACAGCTGGTCGGTCAGCGGTCTGCAAGGTACCGGCAGCCCGCACTACAACGCCCGAGACCTGTTCCTGCCGTCGTACCATCGGATGCCGTTCGGCGGCCCCGAGCCGGTGCGCGGCGGACCGTGGTTTGGCGTACCGATGACGACGTTCCTGGTGGTTGGCGTGGCCGCCAGTTGCATCGGACTCGCCGAACACGCGCTGGAACTGTTCCGTGAGTACGCAGGGCGCACGCGATTCTCGACCGGCCAGGCGCTGGGCATGCGCACCACGATCCGGCACGACTACAGCGATGTCGCGCACGGAGTCGCGGCAGCGCGCGTCTACGCCGCCGACGTGCTCACCCGGGCAGCCGAGCAGCGCCAACGCGGGGAGTCGATTGCGCGCGCCGACGAGGCCCGCATCCGCGCGATGGGATCTTGGGTCGGCGACCGCTGCCTCGAGGCCGTCCGCATGGCGTGGCGCGCGATCGGCGCCTCCGCCAACTTCGCCGATCACCCGATGGACCAGCTGCACCGCGACATGCTCGCCGCGTCCAACCACGTGATCGTCTCTGACATCAACTACGAAATCGATGGCGCGCGACGTCTCGCATCGGATCAGGAGGCCCTGGCATGAGCCGCACCAGCGCCGAACGCCAGCGAGAGCGCTCCGAGTGGATCGAGCGAGCGGAATCGGTCGGGCCGACGCTCAGTGATTTTGCTGGCGCATCAGCCAGAGGCAAGACGCTCGCGATCGAGTCGGTCTCGGCGCTCGAAGATGCCGGGCTGTTCTCGATGGCGTCGCCGCTGGAGGTTGGTGGCTTCGACGTGCATCCCGCCACCCAGGTCGAGGCGTTTGAGGAGCTCGCCTCGGTCGATGTCTCCAGCGGCTGGGTGGCGATGATTCAGGCGGAATCGCCGGCCATGGCGGCATCACATATGCCCGAAGGAATCGGGCTCGAAACTGTCTTTGGCGGCGACTTCCCCCGTGTCGCAGGAACCGCAAATCCCGAGGGCATCGCCACGTCGCAGTCGGACGGTACGTTCCGACTCAACGGCCGCTGGTCCTTCGCCAGCGGGATACGTCACTGCGGCTGGGTGCTGGCCAACGCGGTCGTGCGCATGGAAGACGGCTCGCGGCCCGCGCCGGCGGACGAACTGCCGCCGGTCGTCGGATCGCTGGTTCCACTGGAGCAGGTCGAGGTGGAGGATAGCTGGAACGTCATGGGTCTCGAGGGCACCGGTAGTTGCCACTATCAGCTCCACGACGTGGTCGTCGAGCGCCCCTTCATGACCTCGTTCGGCGGCGTCCACTCCTATCGCGGCGG
>VXTH01000069.1:0-5328 GCA_009837565.1 Chloroflexota bacterium
TCGGCCAGCATCTCGTTGTAGGCGTCCATGCAGGCCTGGATGTAGTCGAAGTCCTTGTTGCGGATCACACCGAGCATGCGCTGGGGGAAGAGAATTTCCTGGTCGACGCCTTCGCGCGAAATCTCTTCGACGCGGATGCCGGCGTCCCACATCCCGGAACGGCCCTCGATCATCTCGCTGGGCATGGCCGGGTTGTCGGTCGTCTCGCCGTCGATCTCCATGTGGAAACCGCGCTCGTTGAAGACGCCGCGCGGGGCGCGGTCTCGGTACTTCGCGGGCATGCGGTCGATGAACTCCCCGGTTTCCAGCCAGTGACTGTCGGCCGAGATCACCGTCGTACCGGCCGGCAGCGGCCGGGTGGTCTCGGGCAGTTCGCGCTGGTTCGGCCAGGGCAGTGGAGTCGTGCTGATGCTGCTCAGGGTCGTGGTCATGTGGCGTCTCTCGGTCTGCGTGGGTCGTTGGCGATCAGGATAGTGCGTGCGGGTCCGAGGATATCGGCAGGACTCCCGCCTGCGCCCAATGTCGACAGCTTCCAGAGAAGATCCTTGCGCCGACTCCGTCGGGCAACCGCCCTCTCTCTTTGGGAGAGGACCGGGGTGAGGGTTCGGCCGCCGCCAGCCCTCTGGTCCTCGTCCTTACTCGGTTGCAGCGGGGCCCTCACCCTAACCCTCTCCCTCAGGGAGAGGGGACCGGAAGGGCATCGGTGTGGCGATCGGCTCAAGGGGAGCATCTGCATTGGGGGTAGCCTGCGGGCTATGGCTGTTGAGGCGAGGACGTATGAGTCCCGCGGTCTGAGGCGTTGGCGGATCAGCCGGTTCTACTACGGCTGGTATGTGCTGTTCGGCATGGTCGTGGCACTGATCGTGGCCGAGGGCGTGACGATTGGCTCGCTGAGCGCATACACCGTGCCGCTCGAGAATCACTTCGGCTGGTCGCGGGCTCAAGTCTCGATGGGCTTCTCGGTCACGGTCGGGACGATTGGACTGTTTGCGCCCTTCATCGGCCGCTTGATCGATGTCGTGGGACCCCGGCGGTTGATGCTGATTGGCGCGCCGCTCTGTGCGGCGGCCTTCGTCCTGCTGGCCTTCATGACCCAACTCTGGCAGTGGTACGTCTACCTCGGCATATCGTCGCTGGCGCTGGGGTTGATTGCCTACATTCCGGCGCAGGCGCTGGCGGTGCGCTGGTTCGACCAGCGCCGAGCGGTCGCACTGAGCATCATTGGCGCCTCGGTCTGGATGGGGCAGCTGGTGATGCTGCCCCTGGTCCAGATCATCATCTCCAGGCTGGGATGGGAGGACGCGTTCGTCTACTCGGCGATGTTGATCGTGGGCGCGTACATCGTCGCCTTCATCTTCGTCCGCGATCAGCCGAAGGAGTCGGAGAGCGACGCGCTGATGACCGGGGCTACCACGAGCTCGCCCGCTACCCCGATCGCACTGAGCGGATTGACCATCGGCCAGACCATGCGCACCCCCTTGTTCTGGGCGCTGGTGGTTGGCCTCATGTTGCTGTACTTCGTCGTCTTCGGCTGGCTGTCGCAGGGCGTGCCCTACTACCGTTCGGTCGGCTTCTCCGACGCCTGGTCGGCCCAGATTGTCTCGTTGACCGCCGGCGGCGCCGTGATCTGGCTGCTGACGGCCGGTTCGCAACTGGAGCGGTTCCGCCGGCCCGAGCGGATCGCCGCGGTGGGAGCCCTGTTCGTGTGCGGATCGCTGCTGGTCCTTTACGCGACCGGCGGCGACAATCCGGGCGTCAGCATCGCGGTGGTGCTGTACATCGTCGGCTTCGCGGCGACGCCTCCGCTGGAGGCGCTGATGCTGTCCCGCGCCTTCGGATTGAAGAACTTCGCCACGATCATGGGCACGGCGTTTCTCTTCCAGACGATCGCGATCGTCTTCTCGCCGATCATCGCCGGCAGCATCTACGACCGCGACGGCAGCTACGACCTGGTGTTGATCATCTACGCGATCTGCGTGGCGGCGAGTTGCCTGGTGTTCCTGGTCGCGAGCCGGTTACCGCAGCCGTTCCAGCGAACGTAGGGCGGTCAGGTGACGAGCAGGATCACCAGGCCGATGATGGCGACGGTGATGAAGATGGCGTCGGGAAGGATGCTGGAGCGTCGCGAGTTCATGTCATTCAACGAATCTGTATGTCAAGTGCGGCTCGGTCGTGCGAGATCGAGAGTACGCCGACAGGATCGGCGCTGATCGGCCTCGGTGTAAGGAGTGTTAGGGGAGCGTCAACAGGGGAAGTGTGGTGGTCGGGGAGAGAGGATTTGAACCTCCGACCTCTTCGTCCCGAACGAAGCGCGCTGCCAGGCTGCGCCACTCCCCGACCGATTCAGCTTACTACCAGCCCTTACCAATTCGTGAAGGAGCCGTCGCGGCGCTTGAGCATCGGCGCGTAGCCAACGCCCGGTTCTGGATATCCGGATGCAGCTTCCGCGTCGAATGTGATACCCCAGCCGGGCTGGTCGGTGGGCAGGGCGTGTCCACGCTCGAACGGGGTCTGTCGTGGGAAGACGTCCTGCAGGTTCGTGCCGGGCTCTTTGGCCATTTCGAGCACTCCGGCGTTGGCGGCGGCGAGCGTCAGGTGCGCTCCGGCAGCCGATGACACAGGTCCAAGCGGATTGTGGGGGACGATCTGGATGTGATGCGTCTCGGCCCAGCGAGCGATCTTGAGCGCTTCGGTGAAGCCGCCAACCAGGCAGAGGTCGATTCTCGCGTAGTCGATGAGTTCCTCTTCGATCGCCGTCGCGAAGCCCCACTTGGTGAACCACTGCTCGCCGGCGGCGAGCGGGACGCTGGTGCGCTCGCGCAGGCGTCGGTACGACTCAGGGCGCTCGGAGCGCAAGGCGTCTTCGATGAAGTAGGGGTTCACGTCTTCGACCGCGCGGCAGTAGCGAAGCGCGTCGGGCAGGTCGACCCGGGTGTGGACGTCGACGCAGAGTTCCAGTTCGGGTCCGAAGTGCGACCGGACCGCCTCGATGGCGCGGACGGACTTGCGCACCGCGTCGGAAGGGTCGAAGGCTTCGCCGGTCGTCCCGCTGAAGCCCCAGCGGGCGAACCGCCAACCGTCGGCGACGGTGCGCTCGATGTCGTCGATGAGCTGGGCCGGGTCGTCCTCGCCCTCGTTGTGCGGATAGCAATGAATGCGGTCGCGGACGAGTCCACCAATCAGGTTGTAGACCGGCTGGCCGAGGAGCTTGCCCTTGAGATCCCAGAGTGCGAGGTCGATCGCGGAGATGGCGGCGCAATTGATCCGGTCGGCTGGGAAGAACGAGGCGCGGGCCATGAGTTGCCAGAGATGCTCGGTGCGCATCGGATCTTCGCCGACGACCAATTCGGAGAACCGCTCGATGGCGGCGGCGATCGGCTTCTCTTGCCAGCTCAAGCCTGACTCGCCAACGCCATAGGTTCCGTCGTCCGCAGTCACAGTGACGAACAGATGGGGTCGCCAGGACATGATCGGATAGACGTCGATGCTGGTGATGTTCATCGGCTACTCCCGCTTCGTCATTCCAGCGAATGCTGGAAACATGAACCATTCTGGCCGCGTCCGCCGGGAAGCAGCCGACATTCCCGCCAGCGTGGGCATGTCGGAACCGAGGTGGGCTTCGTCGCTCTTAGCGGCGATCCTCGCGGCCGTCGTAGATGGGTTCGTTGAGGTAAACGTCGCCGTTGCGGATTTTGAGATTGAACAGACATTTGGGATCGGTGCAGACCCAGGCCTTGAAGTGCACCGCCGCCCCCTGGCCCCCGAAGTCGGAGAGCGGCACCAGGACGCCCTGTTCGCACTGCGCACACCGAGGAAATCCGCCTTGAATCACATCCAGAGCATCGCTCGCCATCGCCCCGCAACTCCCTTGGGCCACGCCCGCTCGCCGGCATCCACAGCACAGTCCCGCTCAGCAACGGCCCACGATGTCCAGTTCGTATGTTAGCGGCTTCACACTTGCGTTCGCCAACGGGCCGGCGGAGTCGGAGCGATCAGTCGGCCGCGTGCAGGTCCTCGACTCGCCACTGCTCGCGATGCAGGAGGTAGTACTCGTACGCATCGGCGAGGGCGAGCCACGACGCTTCAATCACGTCGGGCGAGGCGCCGACGGTCGCCCAGGTGCGTTTGCCATCGGTCGATTCGATTAATGCCCTGGTCTGAGCTTCGGTGCCGGAGTCGGCGTCGATGATGCGCACCTTGTAATCGAGCAAGGACACTGCCTTGAGTTCGGGGTAGGCCAGTTCCAGTCCCTTGCGGGCCGCCCGATCGAGCGCGTTGACCGGTCCGTTGCCATCGGCGGTGGTGTGGAAGAGTTCGTCATCGACGCGGATCTTGGTCGTCGCCTCGGCCATCATCAGCGACTCGTCGCCGCCGCCGTCGGCGGATTGAGCCGGACCGGGCCGGCGGCGCTCGATGACGAGGAAATCGTCCAGCTCGAACGGCGCCAGATAGTCGGGTCGAGAGCGCAGCGCGAGCAGCTCGAACGAGGCGTCGGCCGCCTCGTACTGGAAGCCGCGCGACTCCATCTGCTTGACTCGCCCGAGCAGTTCGGTCGTTTCCTCCGACGTGAGCGGCAGGTCGTGGCCGCGCTCCTCGAGCTTGACCTGGATGTTACGCCGCCCCGAGAGTTCCGAAACCAACACACGGCGGTCGTTGCCGACGTCCGCCGGTTCGATGTGCTGGTAGTGGGCGGGGTCCTTGACCACAGCAGCGACGTGATAGCCGGCCTTGTGAGCGAAGGCGGACGCGCCGACGTACGGAGACAGACCATTGAGCGGCAGGTTGGCAAGTTCGGCAATGAAGCGTGAGGCTGTGGTGATCTCCTGGAGCTGATGGTCGTCGACGACTCGGAGTCCCATCTTGAGCTGCAGATTGGGGATAATCGAGGAGAGGTTGGCGTTGCCGCAGCGCTCTCCGTAGCCGTTGAGGCAGCCCTGGACCTGGGTGACGCCGGCCTGAACGGCGGCGAGGGAGTTGGCAACTGCGAGGTCGCAGTCGTTATGGGTGTGAATGCCGAGGTTGGCTTCGGGCAGCACGTCCCGAACCGCCTTGATTGCGCTGCTCACCTCGTCCGTCATCGCGCCGCCATTGGTATCGCAAAGGATGAGATACTGCGCGCCTGATCGGTAGGCCGTGCTGACCACGTTGAGGGTGTAGTCCGGATCCTGTTTGAAGCCGTCGAAGAAGTGCTCGGCGTCGAAGTGGACTTCGCGGCCGATCGAGGCCATGTACTCGACCGATTCGCGCACCATGGAGAGGTTCTCCTCGCGCGAGGTGTTAAGCACCGTCTTGACCTGCGAGGCGATCGCTTTGCCGACAAACGTGACC
>VXTH01000074.1:0-3453 GCA_009837565.1 Chloroflexota bacterium
CTCATAGCCGCCATGCGAAAAGGGCGCGCCTTCGCCCGCGTCTCCGCCGTCGGCGGCAGACAGTTCGCGCACGCGGTCGACATAGTCCGGGGTGTGGAAGCGCAGCACCTGCTCGAGGTTCGCCGAGCGCGGCTTGAGCGGGATCAGTTCCTCAGAGAACTCGGAGACTTCCAGCAGGTTGTTGAAGCGACGCTTGGTGTCGGGATTCTCCCAGTGTTCCCAGGCTTGCATCCAGCGCCGTAGCTCGGGATCAAAGGCACGGGTGCGACCAGTGTCGTGCCACATGTAGGACTCGTGATAGACCCAACCCGTTCGTCGCTCGGCCATATCTGTACCCCTTCACTGTTCCGACTCGCAGTCAGTCTAGTCAGCCACGTGATGCCTACCCGACGCAGTTCGGTCGTATTCTGAGTCGGCTTTGTCCGCTCAAACCGGTTCCCGAGAACAGTTCGACTTGCCGCCGCATCGGCCGCTGGCGGCGCGTTTCCTGCCTCGCAATGTCTACTACGGATGGGCGATCGTATTCGCCTGCGCCGCGCTGCTCTTCGTCTCCGTGGGAGTCGGCTACTACGGCATCGCCGTCTACCTGGGACCGCTGAGGGAACTGCATGGTTGGTCGAACAGCGATGTTTCGCTGGCGACGGGCATGTACTTCGTGTTCTCGGGCGTGACGTCGGCGCTGGTCGGACCGCTGATTGATCGGCATGGCGCCAGACGATGGATGGGGCCCGGCCTGATCCTGCTGATCGTGGCGGCGGCGGGCATTGGTTACGTGCGCGAGCTCTGGCAGCTGTATCTCGCCTACATCGTGATGTCCCTGGGATCGGGGATGAGTGCCGGCGTCGCGGTCAACGCCACGTTGGCGCGCTGGTTCGTCCACCGACGCGCCTGGGCGATGGCCATCTCTTCGACCGGAGTTTCGCTGGGCGGTGTCGTGTTGTCGCCGGTCAATGGCGTGCTGATTGAGCTGTTCGGACTCGAAGTCGCGACGCCTGCGATGGCCGGCCTGATCCTCCTGATCGGACTTCCGATCGTGGCCTTTGTGCTGGTCTGGGACCCACGTCAGATGGGGTTGCCGCAGGACGGTCTGGAACCGGTTGCGCCTCAGCGGATGAACGTCGCTCGCTCTGCCGCCAATCAAACGCGACGATGGTCTATCGCAGGTGCGATGCGGACGGCGCCGTTCTGGGCGATCATGATCAGTTTTGTGATCGTCTTGCTGGCTCAAACCGGGTTCATCCTGCATCAGACGGCGTTCCTGCAAGAGCGAGTCGGCTCGCTCACGGCGGCGACTTCGAGTCTCTCGATCATCGCCTTCGGCAGCATCGTGGCCCGGTTGATCGTGGGCCGCTTCTTCGCCGATCGGGTTGACCTGCGCATCCTGACGGTGATCATGTTCGTGGTCCAGGGAACCGCGGCGCTCGTGGTGATTCAGGTCGACCACATCGCCGTCACCTATGTCGCCATCCTGATCTTCGGTTTCACGATCGGCAACGTGTACATGTTGCAGTCGTTGCTCACGTCCGACGTGTTCGGCTACGTCAGCTTCGGAGCGGTCTACGGCCTGATCGCGATGGCCACGCAGATCTCCAGCGGCTTCGGTCCCTGGATGATCGGCTGGCTGGAAGACCTGACGGGCTCCTACGAAGTCCCGCTCACGGTGGTTGCCATCCTCACCTACGCCGCGCTGGTCCCGATCTACTTTGCCAAGCCGCCGAAGGCCGTGCTCGGTCGGGCAGTCAGCCCACTGGTCACCAGACCCGCGCCGCAACATGAGAGTCGATAGGGGACCGAAACGCCGTTAGAGGACGAACTCGATTTTCGCCCATGCCTTGCGTAATGCCGACTCAACTTCTGCCGGATCGTTGCCTCGGGCGAAGATGAAGCCGGGATAGTCGGCGCCCTCGGGTAGGGGGACCAGCATGTCGCCGACGCGCGCCTCCATCTCGATGTCCTCGATCAGAGGAACCGCGGCCGCTTCGTCGAGACCCAGTATGGCCTTGATGCGGCCTCGGCCGACGATTGGCATCATCATCACGCCGGCTGCGGTCGCTTCGCGATTCAGCGTCTCCAGAGGCGCGCTGATGGCGTGCCGCAGCACGATTTCTTCCAAGGACATACCGGCCCCGAAGCGCAGCGTCCGCGCGCAGAGTCCGCCAATTGTTCTCGCAGCCACGTCCACCGGCCAGGCGCCCTCGTCGTTCAGGCGCAGTTCGGCGTGCAGCGGCCCGTCGCACAGGCCCAGCGCCTCCGCCGAACGACGCGCGGTCTCGACAATTTCCTCGATCTGTTGGTCGGGCAATCTTGAAGGAGTGACGTAGATGGTCTCCTCGAAGAAGGGTCCGTCGAGCGGGTCGGGCTTGTCGAATACGGCCAGGGTGTGCAGTTCACCGTCCCTGAGCAGCCCTTCCAGGGCGACTTCCGTGCCGGGAATGTAGCCCTCAACGAGGTAGCGGTCGGCCAGTTCGCCGCATTCTTTCGCCGCCGACCTGGTGCCCAGCAGTCTCCGCAGCCGCTCAATCACCCGCTCGAACGACACCGGGTCGTTTGCCCGCATGACGCCGCGCGAGCCGTTGAGACCAAGCGGCTTGACGACGACGGGATATCTCAGAGAGGTTGCGGGGGACTCATCCTCGAATCGATAGACCTGCCACCATGGCGAGCGCACACCGTGGGCATCGAGGGATCTGCGCAGCTCGGATTTGTCGCGTGTCCCGATGACCGACTCCGGAGAGTTGCCGGTCAACTGCAGTTCGGCCGTCGCGTGCGCTGCCAGAATGGTGCCGGGGTCATCTACGGCGACGACCGCGTCGAGCGGGAAGCGATCGGAATATCGCGCCACGGCCTGCGCACCGCGCTCGACGTCGTGATAGGGCAGCGTGAGCCAGCGACCGGGGTACATGTCGGCCAACGGTTGATCGATGTCTGAAGCAACGACGACGTCGAGGCCCAGCTTGTCGGCGGCCGACATAAAGTCGGGCGCTCGATAGGAGGCGGTCGGAATCAGCAGCATCACGCGCGGCATGGAGTCAGCCTAGGCCCTGTTGCGACCGCGCGGAGGGCATCGGCGGCGGGAAGGCGGAGTTTTCGGTGGTGATGGTTCGATCTCCTGTCGAGGACTGACGATCGGGCGTTTTGGTGTCCAGATGAGTCCAGATTTGTCCAGATTCTTCTGGATTGGTCCAGAAGTGGCTCAGTTTGGTCAGATTTTGTGCAGGGAATTCCACGGAATTGCAGGATTGTGCAGTTTGGGGAGGAGTGTTGACCAGGCACTTCGGATTTCTCCCTGATATGTCAAGACATCTGTTCTGATCGTATCCGACTTCCGCCCGGCCCGGCGACGCTGGAAACCGGACTCGGCGGCGGGTGCCGACATATGCTGCAATCAATGACGACGGCGACCGAGCATCAGACCCAGACGTTGCGGATCGAGGGGATGCACTCCGCCGCTTG
>VXTH01000074.1:3463-5319 GCA_009837565.1 Chloroflexota bacterium
AAGATCGACGGCATTTCGGCAGCGTCGGCGGATTTCATCGCGGGACGCGCCGTGATCGAGGTCGAGAGACCGATCGAGCAACCGTCTCTGAGCGCAGCGATCAGCGGCGCCGGCTACGAGCTGGTCGACTCGCTGGAGGACGAACAGCCAGCGGGGGTCGGCGCCATCGCCCCGCTGCTGATTCGCGCCGGGCCGGCGCTCTTCCTCGGCTGGGGCATTTTTTTCGCCATGCAGGCCAATCGCTGGGGCGAGTTTGGCTGGAATCCCGACCTGTTCTTCCTGATCCTGTTTGCGGTAGCCACGCCGACGATCGCCTGGAGCCTGTGGCCGATGATTCGCCGCGCGGCGCTCGCCGCGTCGCGGCGGACCAGCGATATGGACACGCTGATCGTGCTGGGCGTAGTCGCAGCGTGGGGCTACAGCACCGTGAGCGCGTTGTTTCCCGGCGCGCTTGAGAGCGCGGATGCGTCGCGAGACGTGTTTTTTGATACGGCGCTGATCATCGTGGGCTTCGTCAGCCTGGGCCGGGCGCTCGAAGCTCGGGTGCGGATCCGCGCCGCGGCCGCATTGACGGGCTTGCTTGAACTGGCGCCGCAGACGGCGCGAGTCGTCAGGGACGGCCTTGAGGGCGATGTTCCAGCGGCAGATGTGAGGGTCGGAGACACGCTTCGAGTACGGCCCGGAGAACAGGTCTCGGTCGACGGCGTCATCCTGAGCGGATCCAGCTCGATCGACGAGTCAATGCTGACCGGTGAGAGTGTGCCAGTTGCCAAGGGTCCTGGCGAGCTGGTCTTCGCCGGCACGATGAATCTTGACGGGGCCTTCAGCTACCAGGCAACCGAGGTGGGCGCAACGACGGCTCTGGCGCGGATCACGTCGGCCGTCGAACGGGCTCAATCCTCGAAGGCTCCCGTGCAGCGTCTGGCCGACCGGATCGCGAGCGTGTTCGTCCCGACGGTCGTGTTCATTGCCGTGCTGACGTTTGTGGCCTGGGCAGTCTTCGGGGATGCGTCGAGCTGGACCGCCGCCGTGCTCAGCGCCGTGGCCGTGCTGGTAGTCGCCTGTCCCTGCGCGCTTGGGCTGGCCACTCCGGCCGCCATCGCCGCCGGTTCGGGACGGGCGGCTCGATTGGGGATCCTGTTCCGCGACGCCGAAGCGCTCGAGGCCGCCGGCAAGATCGACACCGTGGTCTGGGACAAGACGGGCACCCTGACGACCGGACGCCATGAAGTCAGTTCAGTGGAGCCGCTGCGAGTCTCCGAACAAGAGCTGTTGAGCATCGCGGCGTCGGTCGAACAACACTCGGAGCATCCGCTGGGCGCCGCCATCGCCGCCTACGCAGAGGATCAAGGGATCGACCTGTCCGCGATAGAAGGATTTCGCAGCGAACCGGGAAGAGGGGCGGTTGCAACCATCGACGGCCTCAATGTGGCCGTTGGCAGCGCGGCCATGATGTCGGAGCAGGGCGTTGAGACGCCCCCCCACGAGGGTGAGGACACGCCGGTGTACGTCGCACGAGACGGCGTCCTGATCGGAGTGATCGGCCTGAGCGATCGGGTCAAACCGGGCGCCGCCGAGGCCATCGAGGCGCTGTCGCAGCGGGGCATCCGGTCGATGCTGGTCAGTGGTGACACGGAGCAGAGCGCCGAGGCGGTGGCCGCGGCAGTCGGTATACGAGATGTTCATTCGCGCATCCTGCCGGAAGGAAAGGCACGTGCAGTTGCCGGGCTTCAGTCGGACAATCATCGCGTCGCGATGATCGGCGACAGCGTCAATGCCGCTCCAGCGCTGAGCCAGGCAGATCTGGGACTGGACATGCGTACGGGATCGGACATCGCGCTGGAAACCGCCCAGGT
>VXTH01000100.1:0-5263 GCA_009837565.1 Chloroflexota bacterium
CGCGGCCAGCGGCCAGATCGGCGACGGCAAGATCTTCGTGCTGGACGTCGAGGACGCCGTCCGCGTGCGCACCCGCGAACGGGGACCGGCCGCCGTCTAAGCGCCTGCCGCTGCTCGACTAGCGGGCAGGCGGCGGACCGACGGCCTATCCCCCTCCGCGGGGACCGGTTGGGGCGGGGGCAGCTCTTCGGAGCAGCCCCCGCTTCATGCGTTTGACTTGGTCAGGAGCTCTACCCTGACCTCCTTATGTCCCTGACGATTGAAGTCCTGCCGGATCCGGCCGCCAATGACCTGCGATTGACGCAGCTGGCGGCGGAACGCTCCTCTCCACTCGACCGGCTGAACATCCTCCATGGCTCAGCGCTGCAGCGGCTGTCGACCCAGCGGATGCTGGCAGAGGCCAATGGCGGCGCGGTCGCGGCGGTCTACGGATGGACGCCGGTCGACCTCGCGCAGGCGGCTGCACAACTCGATGACCCTCCCGAGCGTCAAGCATGGCCTCCGGGGGCGGATCTCGCGACGCTTCGTCGCGTCTTGCGGACATTGCCTCTGAGCAGGCTCGACGGGAGCGCGCCCGGAGTTGCCTCGGCTCTGCTGCGGACACTCACAGATTTGCGGGAGGCCGCGCTTTCGCCCGAGGAGTTGCCCGACGGCGACCTCAAGACGATCTTCTCGGCCTGGGTCGAGACGGTGTCAACCTGCGCAGATCGGACCTCGCATTATGAAGACGCCGTCAGTCCGGCAACCTCAGACGCCGCGTTCCGGGAGGCGCTGGGCGGCGCGCCGTTGATCGTTTCGGGCGTCTACGACCTGACCAGAATCCAGAGGCTGTTGCTGCGTCGACTCTCGGGGGTCGTCGATGTGCGCATGCTGCTGGTGGCACCGTCGGAGGGCCCGGCTTCGCCGCCGAGACGCACGGTCAGCGCCTTGCAGGGCGAAGTCAACGCTCGTGTGATCGGATCGGACCTCGCCGCTGCGCCGCTCGCCCCCGACTTCTACTTCAGCGTCGGTGATCCGACCGCCGAGGTGGACGAGATTGCTGCCCGCATCCTGAGGCTGGGACGCGAAGGCGTGGCGTTCAACCGGATTGCGGTGCTCCATCAACAGGGAGCGCCGGCCGACGACCGCATCTGCGCCGCGCTGGAGCGGGCGGAGGTCCCTACGTGGCGGATCGGCGGACGAGCGCTGGACCAGACGCCGCTCGGACACGCTGTCCTGAGTCTGATCCAGCTCCTGCTCGATCCCGATGCCGTCGAGCGCAGCGCCCTGCTCGATCTGTTGTCGCATCGGGCGTTGCACGAGCGGCCGTTGGGCGTCGTGCGGCGCGCCGCGCGTTGGGAGCAGCAGGCGCTTGACGCCGGTCTCACGACGGGACTGCATGAGATGCGGCAACGTCTGGACGCCTGGTCGGAATCGGCGGAGTCCGAAGCAGCGAAGGACCTGGCTGCGCTGGCCGCCGACCTGTCGGCGCGCAGCCGAGGGCTTGAGGAGTCCGGTTCCTGGGCGTCAGCGGCGGAGTTGCTTCAGCAAGCGCTCGACGCCTACTTCGATGAACGGTTGGCCGAGGAGGCGTTGTGGGAAGCGGGGTTGGACACGATCGGACAGATGGGTTCGATCGATGCGCTCGGCGATGCCTGGTCGCCTAGCGAGGCTCTGACGATGCTCCGCCGAGCCTTCGGTTCACGGGTTGTTCGCGATCCGCGACGGCTAATCGGCGGCGTCAACGTCGGAGCGGTGTCCGGACCGGCTCGGGGGATTCGCTACGAGGCAGTGTTCGTCGCCGGTGTGGCTGAGCGCGTCTTCCCGGCGGTTGGCCGGCAGGATCCGCTGCTGACGGACGACCAACGGGCGGCCATTAACGACCGCGTCCCCCAGGCGCTCGCGTTGCAGCGGGATCGCGCTGACAGCGATCGGCACGCCTGGGAGCTGGCCCGGCGCGCCGCCGGACGGGAGTTCACGGCCAGTTGGAGTCGGCGCAGCAGCGCCGTCGGCGGACCGGCTCGCCCGTCGTCGCTGATCCTTGAGTCCGTCGCCGACGGACAATCCGAGAGGGCCGAGTCGACGACCACTGAACGTGGACGGATCGAACGACTCAGCACGTCGTTCGCGGCGTCGGCCTCAGACTCGGTCGAGGCCGAGGATTGGTCGGACGCGCTCGACGCCCCCGATCAACGCAGCTTCGAGCTCGTATTGCTGGGAGCCACCGACGTCGATACGTCAGCCGTGATCCCGCAGATCTGGCCAGAGGCTGAATTTGTCAGCCTGGCGCGGCGCCGGCGCAATGCGGCAACGTTCACCGAGTTCGACGGCCTGATCGATGCGGCAACCCTGTCGGACGACTGGAAGCCATTGGACCGATCCTGGCCGGCGGCCGCGCTCGAGACGTATGTCACCTGCCCCTACCGATTCTTTCTGCGCCACGTCATCGGCGCCCGGGGAGAACCGGTGGCGGACAGACCCGACCGAGGCCAACGGCGCGCGCAGGGCCGGCTGATGCGCCGAATCCTCTCGAGCTGGGTGCGTGAGTATGACCGGTTCAAGGAGGACCACACCTGGTTTGAGTACGTCGACGCTCCGGGACATATGAACAGCACAGCCCGGCGCATGCTCGACGCCGCTGAACGCGCAGGAACGCTCGGACCTCCGGCCGCTGTGGCGGCGACGCGGCGAAGCCTGCTACGCGACCTCGATCGCGCGCGACGGCGCGAGGTGGCCGACGCGCGAAACGGCTGGCGACCTCTGAAAGTCAACGTGGCCGTCCGCGACGCGCCGATTCGGGTCGCCGGAGGGCGAACGTTGCGTCTGACCGGACTGATCGACCGGATCGACCAGCACGCGAACGGACGCCAACGGGCGATCACCCATGTCACCGGAGCGTCGATGCCCGACGTGCGGGGATTCGTCAACGGTTCGTCGCTGCTCTCAGTGGTGAGCCTGGCAGGCCTCATCCAGCGTGGCGTGCCGATCGCCGATGCGGAAGTGGAGCATCGCTCGATCACGGAGCACGGCAAGTTCGAATCGCAGCTGCTGACCGGTGAATCGCTGACATCAAGGGGCAGCCGCTCCGCGCCCAGCGACGGCGAACGGCTGCGCGACACGCTCGCCGCGATTGCCGACCAGCTGGAGTCGGCCAACTTCACTCCCTACCCGGGTCATCCCGCTCGCAATCGCCCAAACTGCGCGAGCTGCCCATACGAGTCGTCATGCACGGCCGACGTTGGCCGACGATACGAGCGCAAGGCGCGCCAGGATCAGGACGTGATCCGCGACCTTGAGTCACTTCGCAGGCGGCGGATATGACCGCCGACGAACGCAAACCGGCGGACCACGCCGTCCGACAACGGTTCATCAACGAGCTGGACCGATCGTTCTTTCTCGAAGCCGGCGCCGGCTCAGGCAAGACCTCGGTGATCGTCGCCCGAGTCGTCAACCTGGTTCGCAACGGTCGCCGGTTACGCGAGATCGTGGCGATCACGTTCACGGAGAAGGCGGCCGGAGAGCTTCGAGAGAAGATCCGCGACGAGCTCGCGCAATCAGGCATCCACGATGCGCTGCGCGAACTGGACGCCGCGCCGATCCAGACGATTCACGCGTTTGCGGCCGGCATCCTCCGCGATCACGCGCTCAATGCCGGCCTCGACCCGGAATTCCGCGTGCTCGATCAGCTCCAGGCCGACCTTCGGTTCGCGCAGTCCTGGCGCTCCTGGCTTTGGAGCGACGACGCGCCCCGCGATGCGCTGCAGCGGGCGTTCGATCTGGGATTGCAGTTGTCGCACTTGCAGCTCGCCGCCGAGCAGTTGTCCCGAAATCGCGATCTGGCCGGCAGCTACGCCGTCGACAGCACGTCCGACGAAGAGCGCGACGATCAGGCCGAGCGAGACGACGCCCTGGCCGAGTTGACCGGCGCGTTGCGTCAGTACATCGCAGATGACGCGGCGCTTCGGCGGCCTGAAGGCGTGCAGACCTACGACGATCTGTTGCTCGAAGCCCGCAATCTGCTGGTTCGGTCAGAGGAAGCTCGCCGCAATCTTCGCGCCCGCTACCGCGCGATCCTGATCGACGAGTTCCAGGACACCGATCCGCTGCAAGCCCAGATTGCCCTGTTGCTGGCCGCCGAGCCGGATACCGACGACTGGACCCAGGCCAGACCCGGACCGGGCCGGCTCGTGTTGGCCGGCGACCCCAAGCAATCGATTTACCGGTTCCGCCGCGCCGACATCGACATCTACGAACAGGTCAGGCAGATCTTCGCGGACTCTCCGGGAACATCCAGCGTTGCCAGTTTGACGGTCAATTTTCGCGCCCGGCCCCAACTCTGTAGCTGGCACAACCGCGTGCTCGAGCGGGTGCTGAGGCCGGACGACGATTACCCGCGAGCCCAGGCCCGATGGGAATCAACCGTCCCACACCGCCAGGACGCCGGGCCGGCGGTGATCGTAGTTCCCAGTCAGCGGCAGTTTGATCGGGCTCCGGAGGCGCGAGGCGCCGAAGCGGAACTGGTCGCCGATCTGATCGCACACATGCGAGAACCCGATTCACAGTTCGGCGCCGTTAGGGCTGATGGCGGCGAGCGAACGCCCGAGTATCGCGATATCGCCGTGTTGCTGCGCACTCGCACCGCCGCGGACCTGTACACCGCCGCGCTCGACCGGGCCGGGATTCCATACCACTTCGACAGTGGTCAGGGCTTCTACCAGCAACCGGAGATCCGGGCCGTGGCCCACCTGCTGCAGGCGCTGGACGATCCATCGGACGAAGCGGTCGCCGTCGCGCTGCTCAAATCGCCGTTCGCGTCAGCGTCAGACTCGGAGTTGTACGAGCTCCGCGACGCCCTCGGCGATCAGTCGCTCAGACTCTCGCCCCCAAGTCTTCCCGATTCCTACGACGGCAGGCTGCGAGAACCGATCGCTTCCCTGGCCAAACTCGGGGACGAGCTGAACCAATTCCGACTGCCGGAGTTGGTCGATCACGTCATCCGATCGTCCGGGCTGCTCCAGGCCCAGGCCGCCGGCGTTCGGCCGCCGACCATGCGACAGCGCCAAGCCAATTTGCGCATGTTGGTCCAGCGCGCTGCGCATTTCGCCGACAACAACCATGACAGTCTGCGCCCCTTCGTCCGCTGGCTGTCACAGCGCGGTGTTCGCAACCTGCCCGAGTCGGAGTCGGCCACAACGGAAGCCGACGACGACGCTGTCCGCATCCTCACGATCCATCAAGCCAAGGGGCTCGAGTTTCCGATCGTGATCGTGCCCAAGCTCCAGGA
>VXTH01000288.1:0-5252 GCA_009837565.1 Chloroflexota bacterium
GGTATTGGCTCACCGCTAGATGTGGAGTTCGAGGAGCCGCGCGGGCCGATCCGCTGGCGGCGCTGGCTGGGGCTGTCGGTACCGCTGGCGATTGCGCTGGTCTTCGTCCTGGCCGGGGCGCTGGCCGATGTGCTGGCGCCGCACGATCCGAGTTTCGTCAACCTGGGCGCGCGGCTGGAGCCGCCGGTCTTCGACGGCGGGACCTGGGAACACCCGCTGGGCACGGACGATGTGGGCCGCGACATCCTGAGCCGGTTGATGCACGGGGCGCGGCTGTCGCTGATTGTGGTGGGGATCGTGGTGCCGGGCTCGGCCCTGTTCGGCACGCTGGTGGGGATGACGTCGGGCTGGAAGGGCGGCGCCACCGGACAGATTTTGATGCGGATCGTCGACATTCAGCTGGCGCTGCCGGGGATCCTGTTCGCGCTGCTGTTGGGCAGCATTTTCGGACCAAGCCTGCGCAATGTGATCATCATCCTGCTGGTCTGGACGTGGTCGAGCTATGCCCGGCTGGTGCGGGCGGAGGTGCTGTCGCTGCGTGAGCGCGACTTCACGACGGCGTCGCGGGCGCTGGGGGCGGGCGGCTGGTGGATCATGCGCAAGCACCTGTTCCCCAATGTGGTGAACACGGTGGTGATCATCATGACGCTGGAGGTGGCAATCGTGATCCAGGTGGAGGCGGCGTTGAGCTTCCTCGGCGTGGGCGTCCCGGCGGGCACGGCCTCGTGGGGTCGGATGATCACGGAGGGCCGTGAGGTGATGATCGTGGCCTGGTGGCCGATCTGGCTGCCGGGGCTGGCGCTGTTGATCATCTCGCTGACGGGGAACCTGATGGGGGACTGGTTGCGGGATCGGTTGGATCCTCGGTTGCGGCATCTCCATTGATGGAGCTGAGTGCAGTAGTTGAGGACCCCCCTCTGCCTGCGGCATCTCCCCCCGCTCGCGCGGGGGGAGAAAGGGGAAGGAGTCGCGGACTTCCCCCCGCGGAAGCGCAGAATTCCAGGTGTGTGCCTATCCTGTGACCACTATGCCGCCTGACTTGCCGCTTCCGCTTGATGGGATACGGGTGACGGATTTTTCGTGGATTGTGGCGGGGCCTCAGGCGACTCGGATCCTGGCGGATCTCGGGGCGGATGTGGTGAAGGTGGAGAATGAGTCGTACCTGGACTCGATGCGGATGGGCTTGCGGCGAGATCCGAAGAATCCATCGCTCAACCGATCGGGGTTTCACTCGAATCTGAGCCGCAACAAGCGGGGGATTACAGCGAACCTGTTTCATCCCAAGGGGCGCGAGGCCGTGGAACGGTTGCTGGCGGAGTCGGACGTGGTGATCGAGAACTACAGCGCGGGCGCATTCGCGCGGATGGGGTTTTCCTGGGAGCGGTTGCAGGAGATCAATCCGTCGCTGATCTATGTGTCGGTGTCGGGTTTTGGCCATGTCGGCCGCGACGCGTCGTACACGACGTGGGGACCCAGTGCGCAGGCGATTTCGGGGGCGACGGCGATGTCAGGGCTGGCGGACCAGCCTCCGGCGGGTTGGGGATTCTCCTATCTGGACCACTCGGCGGGGTACTACGCGGCGATTGCGGCGCTGATGGCTCTGCATCATCGCGCGCGGACGGGCGAGGCACAGCACGTGGACATGTCGCAGATAGAGTGCGGCATGGTCGTGAGCGCCGTGCCGATGCTGGACTACCAGGTCAACGGCCGCAGCTACGAACGAGTGGGCAATCGCTCGCGATATCCGGCGACTGCGCCGCACAATGCGTATGCCTGTGCGGGCGACGATCGATGGATCGCGATCGCGGCCGACGATGAGTCTCAGTGGACGGCTCTGTGCGAAGTGCTTGGGCTCGACGAGCTGCTTAAAGACTCCCGCTTCGCCGATATGGCTTCGCGCAAGACGAATGAAGATGCGCTCGATGCGTTGATCGGCGGCGTCACCTGCGAGCGGGAGCCGTTCGATCTGATGATTGAGCTGCAGGAACGCGGGGTTCCGGCCGGCGTCTGTCAGCGCACGGACGACAAGCAGGAGCGCGATCCGCAGCTGGCCGAGCGCGGGTTCTACCCGACGGCTCCACACGAGGAGCTGGGCGAGCACCGCTATGAGGGTCTGCCGATGCAGTTCTCGGGGGCTCGCTGGCGGATGGATCGGGGGGCGCCGCTGCTCGGCGAGCACAACCACGCCGTGCTGACCGAGCTGCTGGGTTACAGCGACGAAGAGTTTGCGTCGATGCTGGCGGAGCTGGCGATCTGATGACGCTCTCGAATTCCGACACCGCAACCGAACTTCCAGGTCCGCTTGAGGGTCTGCGGGTGCTCGAGATTGGCGACCTGGGCGAGGTCGCCGGAAAGTTGCTGGCCGATGCGGGCGCTGATGTGATCCGGGTCGAGCCGCCGGGGGGCGGTCGCAGCCGACATGTGGGTCCGTTCGTGGACGACGACCCGGGTCAGCCGTCGTTGCTGCACGCCAGCCGGAACACGAGCAAGCGGGCGGTGACGCTGGACGTGACGCAGCCCGCGGGGCTTGAAATCTGGAAGCGGCTGGTCGGGCTGGTTGACGTGGTGATCGACGCCACGACGCCGACGTTGCTGGACGAGCTCGGCGGGGGCTGGGAGTGGGTGCAGACTCAGCCGGCGTTGGCGGACTGCGTCTGGTGCAGCATCACTCCGTTCGGTCGGACGGGCCCGCGGCGGGGCTGGGCGGCGAACGACCTGGTCCAGCTCGCGCTGGGCGGGCCGATGATGAGCAATGGCTACGACGACCACGGCCTTCCGCCGATTCGTCCCGAGGGCGAGCACAGCATCGCCGTAAGCAACGAGTATGCGGTGTCGGGGATGCTGGCGGCGCTGTGGATGCGGAATGCGGGACATCCGGGCCAACTGGTTGATGTGTCGATCCATGAGGCGGTCTCAGCGACGACCGAAGGCGCGTTCCCCAACTGGGAGTATTTCGGCCGGCTCGTACAGCGTCAGACCGGTCGTCACGCGGCGCCGGATCCGACTGCTCGCTGGCAGTACCTGGCGGCCGACGGACAGTATGTCTGCCTGATCAACGGTGGCCTGCCTCGGGGGAACTCCGCCTGGGATGGGCTGCTCGACTGGATGGACGAACACGACGCTGCGGACGACCTCCGAGACGATCAGTACCAGGGCCTGCTGTTCCGCGATCCCCGGTCCAATCCGGAGGGTCGGCGGCACGTCGCGGATACGATCGGCGGCTTCGTTCAGAGCTTGCCTGCCGATGAGGTGTATCGGCGGAGCCAGTCACTGCACTTTGCCTGGGGGATCGTGAGGCGGCCCGAGGAGAACCTGGACGATCCTCACTGGGCCGATCGTGGATTTTTCTGGGAAGGTGAATTGCCCGGCGTTGACGGGACTGTGCGGTATCCGGGGGCTCCGTACCGGTTTACGCGGTCTCCTGTTCGGTTGAGGCGGCGGCCTCCGTTGGTCGGTGAGCACAACCATGAGGTGTTTGTCGGGGAGCTGGGGTTGGCGTCGGAGGAGTTGCGGGGGTTGCTTGAGTCGGGAGTTGTGTAGGCGCTGTTGGTCCTGGATACCGGGGACCCTCACCCTAACCCTCTCCCAGAGGGAGAGGGGACCAGAGGGGGGAAGGGACCGAGTCAGCTAGGCGGGTGGGAATCCTGGCAACTCGCAGGAGAAGTCGAAGTCGATGGGGGCGTGGACGGGGTGGGTTGAGCCGGCGAGGCCTCCGCTGAAGACGGCGGAGTACATGCCTCCTCCTCCGGCGACGATCAGGACGAGGTCCTCAGGGCCTCGCAATGCGGGTAGGTGGGCGTCGTCGTCGCGGAAGGCTCGCTTCGTGGCCCAGCCCCGCATTGTTGAGTTCGGGGTGACGGCCAGCTTCACGAGGCGCTCGATTACGTCCTCGCGGGTGAGTCCGGCTGAGGCGAGGACGCCGGCGTGGACGGGGTTGAGGACGACGATCACGGGGCCATTGCCGATCTGCGTGTTGTTGGCTCCCGGAATCGCGATGGCCCCGGCGACCACGCGGAGGATGCGTTCGTGGGCCTGGGGATCATCGTCGTTGGTCTGCATCATGACGGAGTGGGGGGCGTCGACGCCGACGAGGGTGACGGCGGACTGGTCGGCGTCGTAGCCGAAGCTGGTGTGTTGCGGCGGGAAGGGGCTGCCTTCCTCGTCCTCGGCGAGGCAGCAGGTGAATTTGCCTGGCTGGCCGAGTGCGGCCATGTCGCCGTGGCCCGGGCGTGCGCCGCCGATGTTCATCAGGCAGAGTCGGAGGGCGCGGCCGATGCTGGCGTTGGCGCGATGTCCGGGTCCGAGCGCACCCCAGCCCGAGGCGATGGGGCCGCAGACCTCGCGGGCGGGGCCGTTGACGATGATCACCGGTCCCATCCCGTGGGTGGTCGACTGCATGTTGTCGATGTCGAACTCGGGATCGGTGACGGCTCGTACGGCGGCCAGCACGACAGGCAGGTGCTCGGGTCGGCAACCGGCCATGACGGCGTTAATCGCGACCTTCTCGACGGTCGCCTCACCGGGACCGATCTCGCCGAGGATGATGTCGGGGTCGAGCTCGACGCCGGCGAGCATGGCCTCGACGCGCTCTTCAGTAGGGATGACGACGGGCAAGCCGTCGGTCCACTCACGCAGGTGGAAGAGTTCGAGTGCGGTCGCTTCGTCCGGCGCCTGGTGACGGGTGGCGCTCAGGTTCACGGTTTGCGCCCCTCGACGCGTCCCTCAAGCAGGGCGATGATGCCGGGCGCGGCCTCGCGAGCGACTCGGGCGAGGTTCTCGTCGCCGGTGCCTGAGCAGGGGTGAGGCAGGACGCAGCGGGGCACGGCGGGCATGCCGACGGCCTGGGCGGTGAAGGCGGCCAGCTCGACGAATGCCTCGGTGACGATGGCGACGGCTGGGAGGCCGGCTTTGGCGAAGATGGCTCCGTCACGCACGGTGCCGGAGGTACAGCCGCCTCAATGGCCCCAGGCGGCGAGGACGACGTCGCATTCCTCGGTGATGACGGCGACCTGCTCGTCGGTGACTGGTGCGACGTTGGGTTTCTGGTAGTGGCGGAAGCTGGCGCGTGGCATGACGGCGGCCAGTTCCGATTCCAGCTTGTGCATGAACTCGGTACCGTCGGGGAAGGCGTTGGAGACCAGTCCGACGGTGATTGGGCCGCTGGTGTCTGTGAAGAGTTCGTATGGTTCGATCTCCAGACCGCTCTCGGCGGTGGGATCGAGGAATGTGACAGGCATGGGAGACTCCTGGGG
>VXTH01000060.1:0-5242 GCA_009837565.1 Chloroflexota bacterium
CTTCGCCGACGACGCCCTCAGAGATCTCGACCTCGTTGTTGAAATCCTCGGGGTCTAGCGTTGAGTGGATGTAGTACGGACCCTTGGGCATCTGGAGGCCGAAACCGGTCTTGGCGAACGAGCAGCCAATGC
Source organism: Chloroflexota bacterium (assembly GCA_009837565.1). GTDB lineage: Bacteria > Chloroflexota > Dehalococcoidia > Bin125 > Bin125 > Bin125. Next base: position 133 of record VXTH01000060.1, read on the forward strand.
CGAAGACCACGTCGGCGTCGCGCAGGAACTCGTGCACGGCCTGGGGGAAGGCGCGGCCGCCGGAGCCCAGCGAGAGCGGGTGCGTCTCGGGGAAGGCGCTCTTGCCCTGCAGCGAGGTCGTGACCGGAGACTCGAGCAGCTCGGCCAGTTCCCTGAGCTGGTCCCAGGCCCTGGCGTAGTGGACGCCCTGACCGGCGTAGATCACCGGACGCTCGGCGTTGACCAGCGTCTGCGCCGCCTTGCGAGCGTCGGCCGGATCCGGACCCGAGCGATAAGCCGGCGTCGGCGTGTAGTTGATCGGCTCCTCGATCTCGGCGCCCCAGAGGTCGCCGGGGATCTCCAGCACGACCGGCCGCTGACGCCCGTTCTTGGCGTGCGTGAACGCGCGCCGGACGGCATTTGCGAGGTCGTTGGCGTCGGTCAGCTGCTCGGTCCACTTGCTCACGTGCTGGAAGTTGACCAGACCGGAGAAATTGGGCGCGACGTTCGACTGCGCGCGAGCGTAGCCGCCCGGAATCGCAACCATCGGCGCCGACTCCGACCAGGCCTGGGCCAGACCGCCGAACGAGTTCTCCGAGCCGGGACCATTCTGGGTCAGATAAACGGCCACCCGGTCGCCCGAGTTCATCCGGGCAAAGGCGTCGGCGATGTGAATCCCGGTCCGCTCCTGGCGCACGATGATCGTGCGGATGTCGGCCTCGGCGGCCGCCTCGAAGATCGGGTTGACGGGATAGCCGACGACAAAGTCGACCCCCTCCCGCTTCAACATCTCGGCAATCGCGTTTGCAGTTCTCATATTGGGGTCTCCTTGAGGTTCGGCCCTCACCCTAGCCCTCTCCCTCAGGGAGAGGGGACTTCTGGCTGGCTACCTACGCGTCCGAGTGTACGGGAGGCTTCCGATTCGCCCACGGCTGCGCCTGTTCGAGCGCCGACCCGATCCGAATCAGCGACGCCTCGTCGCCGTAGGGGGCGACGAAGTGGGTACCGATCGGCAGGCCGTCCTCGTTCCAGTAGAGCGGGATCGACGCGGCGGGGTTGCCGGCAGAGTTGAAGGTCGACGTGTAGGCCACGGTGTAGGCGACGTCCTCGCCCTGCGCGCGCATGTCGTCGCGGTCGAGGTTGAGGTGGCCGAGCGGGAAGGGCGGCATCGCCATGGTCGGCGTGAGCATCAGGTCGTAACCGGTGAAGAAGCCGGCGACGATCCTGCCGATCGCATGGACAGCCCGCGTGGCGCGAATATAGTCGGCGGCGCTGGGCTGTTCCGAGTTGATCATTTGCCAGGTGATCGGCTCGACGTCTTCGGGATTGGGTTCGCGTCCGAGCTGGGCCGCGCGGTCCTGGACCGCGACCAGCGTGCTGGGGCGAACGACATTCCAGAGGGCGATGCGCAGCTCTTCCGGGATTTCCAGCTCCGCTTCCTCGACCTCCAGCCCGAGCTGTCGGCAGAGATCGGCAGCGTGCTCGACGGCCGCGACGCAGTCGGGGTGCGTCTCGACGCCGTTGAAGGCGGTCGTGATGACGCCGAGGGGCACGTTGCTCGGGTCTCGGCCATCCTCGTGCAGCAATGGGCGTTCCGGGGGCGGAGGGTAGTACGGGGCGCCAAGGTCGGGACCGGCCGTGGCGTCGAGCAGCGCGGCCGAGTCGCGGACGCTGCGGGAGACGGCGTGGATCGTCGACTGCCCGGCCCAGCCCTCACCGACGTCTGGTCCGGCCGGAGTGCGTGCGCGGGTCGGTTTGAGGCCGAACAAGCCGCAGCAGGAGGCGGGAATGCGTATGCTGCCGCCGCCATCGGATGCATTTGCAACCGGGAGGATGCCAGCCGCTACCGCTGCCGCCGCGCCGCCCGAGGAGCCGCCTGCCGTGTGCTCAAGATTCCAGGGGTTACGAGTCTTGCCATGGACGATGGACTCGGTCGTGGCGGTGATCCCGAATTCGGGCGATGTGGATCGACCGAAGATCGAGAGACCGGCGGCCTTGTAGCGCGTCGTCATCTCGTGGTCATGGTCCGGGACGTAGTCGGCGAAGATGCGTGAGCCGTTGCTCATCGGCTGACCGGCGTAGAGCAGGTAGAGGTCTTTGAGCAGGAAGGGCACGCCGGTGAAGGGGCCGTCGGGCAGACCCGCGTACGCTCGCTCCCGCGCTTCGTCGTAGTAGGGATAGACGACCGCATTGATCTGCGGATTAACCCGCTCAGCTCGCCCGATCGCCTCCTCGAGCAACTCTGTCGCCGATACCTCGTTCTCGGCGACCATCCGCGCCAGTTCCAACCCGTCGAAGTCCGAGTAGCCCTGTATTGCCATCTGTCCGTCCTCTCCTAAGCTCTACGCATGGTACGCATCGACGGCCGAGAACCCAACGAGCTCCGTCCGCTCCGCTTTGAACTCGATGTCCAGAAGCACGCCGACGGCTCGTGCATTGTCTCCCTGGGCGATACCCGCGTGCTCTGCGCCGTGACGGTTGAGGAACAGGTCCCGCGCTGGATGCGCGGTTCCGCTCGCGGCTGGCTGACCGCCGAGTACAACATGCTGCCCGCGGCCACCAACACCCGCTCCGACCGTGAGCGCGTCCTCTCCGCCGGCCGGACCAAGGAGATCCAGCGCCTGATCGGACGCAGCCTCCGTGCCGCCATCGATCTCGACGCCCTCGGCGAGCGAACCTTCAACATCGACTGCGATGTGCTCGACGCGGACGGCGGGACCCGAACCGCGGCGATCACCGGCGCATTCGTCGCCGTCAACCAGGCCATCGACAAACTGGCTTACAAGAATTCACCGATCACTTCCCCCGTCGCCGCCGTCAGCATTGGCATCATCGACGACCAGGTGCTCGTCGACCTCGACTACGCCGAGGACTCCAGCGCAGACGTCGACTGCAACATCGTCGGCCTGGCCACGGGAGGCCTCGTGGAGGTCCAGGGCACCGCCGAGGGTCACTCGTTCAGCCCGGGACAGCTCGGTGACATGGTCGCCGCGGCTCAATCAGCGCTCAAGGCAATGTTCGCCGCTCAGCGGGCGGCCGTCGATCAGAAGTAGTCCGCGTACAAACCCAGGTGGCTCCCGCCGACCAGCAACACGTGCGCCGGACCAAACTCCTCGTCCGACTGCTGACCGGGGAAATTGCTCATCACCCGAAACCCGCCCGGTGACGCTTCGGCCCCATACTCAACCACATCAGCTCCGATCTGCCCCACGTCCTCCCACATCCCCCACTGTGAGATCGGTTCTCGCGGCACCGCCAGCAGCGCCATCTTGGGCAACGAACGATTCGGCGACGTAAACCCGACGGACACCGTCACCTGCCACAGATTGGAGCGGCCCGCCTCCAGCGTCGGCAGCGCGTCGTAGAAGATTGCAGATTCCGTCTCATGGACGATCGTCGAGCCGTTCCTCGTCACCGCCTCAAGCCAGGGCTCGCCCGTCGGCGACCAGCGTGACGGATCGAGTTCCTTGGCCGCGTGGACCTGCAGGTGCGCATGCGGCTGCGACTGCTCGCCCATGGAACCGAAGTTGCAGAACACGCGAAATCCCGCCGGCGCCCGCTCGGCGTCTCGATCTCTCAGCCACTCGACCGTCTGCAGGCCATGGTCTCGCGCCGTCGCGCCGACCTCGCCCAGGTCCGACCACAGCTCGCTCTGCTGCGAGTAGAACGGGGTCACCGAGTCCGAGTGCTCCTGCGGGATCACCAGCGAGGTCAGATCGAAAAACAGATACTGGTTTTCGAAGACGAATACCTCCGGTCGATCCTCGGACCATGGCGCTGATGGGTCGCCGCGACGTGAGTCCGTGAATCGCCGCTGCCCGTCGCGAAAGAACAGCGCCGACTCGCTCCCGTCCGCGATCCCGCAAAACACGCAAAACCGCGTCGGACGCTGCCCCGGCTTGTTTGGCATGAGCCTCAGCGTCGCACCAAACCCCCGACCGCGCAAACCCGTGAGATACGATTTTCCCAGTCCCCGCTTCATGCGGGAACCCGCTCGGGCTCGACTCACCGAGGATTCCCAACCATGGTCAACGTCCAACCCTTCCGAGGCCTCCGCTACGACCCCGAGGTCATCGGCGACTGGGGCGCCGTCCTGGGTCCGCCTTACGACATCGTCGACGCCGCCCAGACCGCCGAGCTCAAGGCCTCGAGCCCGTACCAGATCGCACATATCGAGACCGCTGCCGGTGATGACATCGCCGCAGCGGCACAAACACTGCGTGATTGGCGATCGTCCGGCGCCATCGTCCAGGACGACGCGCCTTCCTACTACCTGCACGAGCACCACTTCGGCGACGGCGCCGAGCGTCGGGTCCGCCGGGCGATCTTCGGCGCTGTCGAGTTGACGCCCTGGGGCGATGGCGTCATGGCTCACGAACGCACCATGCCCGGGCCCCGCGCCACTCGTACCGCGCTGCGCGCGATCGTGGGAGCCGACGTGTCACCACTCATGGCGTTCGTGCCCGACGCCGACGGCGCGCTGGCCGAGTTGATCGAGATCGCCTCCCAACTCACGCCCCTCTACGAAGGCACGGATCCTACCGGCGACTTCCACACGCTGCGCCGCATCGACGGCGCCAACACGGTCATGCGAATCAATAGCGCCTTCGCCAACGACACGATCTACATGGCCGACGGGCACCACCGCTACGAGTCCGCGCTTGCATCGATCGACGATCGCCCCGGTTCGCGAAGCGTGTTGATGGGCGTCGCCTGCGCCGGCGATGCGGCGCTGGTCGTCGGCGCGACGCACCGCGTCGTCCACACCGATGTTCCGGCCAGCCTCCTGGCCCAGCTCGGCCGGAGCTTCCAAATCAAGGAGTCAACCGCAGACGCCCTCATCGCCAGCTTGCCCGACGGCAGCCCGGCGATCGGACTCATCACCGGACAGGGAGTCTGGCTGTTGGAACCAACAGATGCTGCCGTGCGCGCCATGCCCGGCGACGTTCCCGACGCCTGGCGCAATCTGGCCCCCGCCGTCCTCCAGCACATCATCCTTGAACCACTGCTTCACATCGACGCCGACGCCCTCGCCGGCGGTCAGGCCGTCACCTACACCCACCACCTTGACGAGCTCCTCGAAGCAATCGCCAGCGGAAGCGCCAACGCCGCGTTCGTACTCCCCGCGCCC
>VXTH01000196.1:0-5188 GCA_009837565.1 Chloroflexota bacterium
GATCAGGTCCGCGCCGTTGTTGGTCGGCGGCACGCCGCTGGTGTCGATCTCCGATAGCGCGTCGATGTGCGAAAGGATGCTGGCCAGTTCGCCGCGGAACTCTTCGACCTCGGAATCCGTCAATTCAATACGCACCAGCGATGCGAGATGGCGCACCTGCGCGCTCGTGAACTGATTGCTATCGGAATCGGACATCGTGGGCGGCTCGTGGCGAAGGACAGGGATCGTTATTCGTGCGTGAAATGCAGCCTATCGCGCCGCGGAGTTCCAGGGCATCGGACGTAATGTGGAAGCTGAGACGGAGTACCGCGATTGACATCCGAACGTAACGGCGAACGCAGCCGGCGGCTGAGCCTGGCCACGCGCCTCGCGATCCGATCGCGGCGGCGCAAGCGTGGCGAACGGGTCGAGCCGGTTCGGATGAGAGGCTGGATGATCGCCCTGGTGATCGTGCTTGGCGTGCCGTTGGTCATGCTCGGCGCTGCAGCGGGCACGGCCTATCTGATCTATTCGGACTTCGCCAACGATCTGGCTACGCCCGACGAAATCGAAGAAACGCAGCAACTGCTGGGCAGCAGCCGCATCTTCGATCGCAACGGCGAGGACGGCGTGCTGCTGTTTGAGTACGCGCGACCTTCCGACGGTCTGCGCGCGCCGGTTCGGCTGCACCGAGTTTCGCAACACCTGATCGACGCGACAGTGGCGACAGAAGACGCCACGTTCTGGACGAACGAGGGAATCAACTTCCGCGGTCTGCTGCGCGCGGCCTGGGAGAACTTCGGCGGCGGCAGTTCGGACTTCCTCGGCGGTTCGGGCGGCTCCTCGATCACACAACAACTGGTCAAGAACGTACTGATTCCGCCTGAGGAGCGAACCGGTCGCACGCTCAACCGTGTCCGCGGCAAGCTGAAGGAAACGATCCTCGCCATCGAGCTGACGAATGAGTACGGCAAAGAGCAGATACTCGAGTGGTATCTGAACTCGATTTTCTATGGCAATTTTTCTTACGGGATCGGAGCCGCCAGCCAACGTTACTTCGGCAAGTCGCCGGCCCAATTGACGCTGGCCGAGTCCGCGATGCTGGCCGGCCTGCCGCAGGCGCCATCGCTCTACAACCCACTGGAGAACTTTGACGGAGCGAAGCAGCGACAGGGCGACGTGCTGGAGTTGATGGTGAGGCACGGTTTCATCACTCGCGCCCAGGCCGATACCGCCTGGCGCGAAGAGTTGGAGTTCGACTCGGCCGAGTTCGACATCGAGGCGCCTCACTACGTGATTTACGTACGGGAGCAGGTCGAGCGCCTGTGCCGTCTGGAACGCTTTGTTCCGCCCTCAGGTACGGGCGGTTGCGAACACTTGATGAACAACGGCGGTCTGAGGATTACGACCTCACTCGACTTTGGCCTGCAGGCCCGGGCAGAGGCCGAAGTGCGCTCGGCGATCGACGATTTCGAAGCGTCGACCGGTGCACATAACGGTGCGCTGGTGGCAATCGATCCGTCGACCGGACAGATCCTCGCCATGGTCGGCAGCCGCGATTTTTTTGACGAGACGATCGACGGTCAGGTCAACCTGGCGACGGCCACGCACTCACCGGGATCCGCACTGAAGCCGCTGACCTACCTGGCCGCGTTCCAGCTCGATCCGCGCACCTGGCATCCGGCGACGGTGCTCTGGGACGTGCCGACCACGTACGTCGAAGCGGACGGCACGGAATTCAAGCCGGTCAACTTCGACGGCGTGTTTCGGGGACCGGTGACTGTGCGCAGCGCCCTGGCCAACTCGATGAATGTACCGGCGTTCAAGGTGGCCGAACGACTGGGAAGCGCGGCCCTGCTGGACACGCTGCATCGACTGGGGATCACCACGATGCACGACCCCGGCGCCTACGGACCTTCGATCACGCTGGGTGGCGGCGAGGTGACACTGCTCGATTTGACCTATGCCTATGCGACGCTGGCCAATCTGGGCGAGATGAGGGGCCAACTCACGGTCCAGGCACTCCCGGACGGATTCCGCCAACTCGATCCGGTCGCCGTGCTGGAGATTCGCGACGTCGAGGGCCGGCTGCTGTACGAGTGGTCGGCGTCGGGCGAGCCGGACGTCCGGTCCGCGGCACGGCCCGGGCAGGTCTATCAAATCACCGACATCCTCTCGGACAACAGTGCCAGGTCACTGCTCTACGGCACCGACAGCCCGCTGATGTTGGATCGGCCAGCCGCGGCCAAGACCGGAACAGCGGGCGATCCGGGCAAGGACGATGTCCGCCGTGACTACTGGACGATGGGCTACACGCCGCACCTGGTCGTCGACGTCTGGATCGGCAATGCCGACGAGTCGCCGATGACCGGTGGCTCGTCGGTGCAGACGGCAGGATTGATCTGGAACCGATTCATGCGCTCAGCGCACGAGGGCGTGACAGCCGAGGCGTTTACAGAACCTGACGGGATTCATCGGTCCCTGGTGTACGCGCCCGCGGTGAACTTGCATGCGGCGGTGCAACCCGATTCGAGTCTGCACAACCCTTGTTCCTCTCCGCGAGAGGAATTGTTCGTGTCGGCCCGCGTCGCGCCACCGCTCGACAACTTCATCTGCTACGAGGTTGAAGTTGATCGACGAACATTGCAGCGAGCAACCGTCGACACGCCTGAGGACTATCGGCAACAGGGCGTCTGGTTGGAGCCGCCGGCAGTGTCGCGGCGCGGGGCGACCGCGCTTGACCCGATAGCCGTCGAATGGTTGCGTCGGAACCGAGTCGCCTATCTCCAGCCGGGAACGGTTGACGACGCGGATGCGCCGGTCAGGTTCGACACACCCGGCGACGCCGCCATCATCGATCGCGGCGAGATTTTGATCACCGGGCGGGCACACAGTTCGGAGTTGACCGGTTGGACGCTGACTGCGCGCCGGTTGGGTAGTGAAGATGTTCTCACCATCGCGACCGGCTCGCAGGGTGTTGACGGCGGCGTCCTGGCACGTTGGGACAGCAGCGACATCGTCGGCGGCGTCTACGAGTTGAGCCTGGAGTTGATGGACGCGTACCTGGGGTCGATCAGTGAGACGATCATGATTGCCCTGCCTGAGCAGCCGAGTGTGTCCGGACTGGAGTCCGAGACGGCTGAATCGGAGTGAGCCGCGCTACCGGGGAAGCAGAGCATCCGCCTCTTCGGGAGAACCGACCCCGCGCACTGCTCGAAGAAACTCGGACAACGACTCATGGTCAGCGCGAAACTGGATCAATCGTGGGCCCCAGGGACTGGCCGACGACGGGCTGGCGCCGTAGCCGCCGCGAAACGCGAGAAAAGCCTGGTTAATCCGACGGAATGGTCGATCCAGGTCGATCAGCCGTAGTCGCGTCGATTCCATCAGACGTTCCGCCTCTTCGATCTGGCCATCGGCCAGCAACGCGTCCACGTCGATTCGAAGTTGGCGCAGCAGCGGATCAGTGGCAGCGCGAATCTCAGTGCGGAGTTGCACTCGGTCGTCAATGTCTGGAGGTTCAAACGCTGACAACCCTGCGGCAATCTCGCCCAACTCGTCGCCGACGATATCTGCGACGGTCTCATTGATCGTGCGCATGTCGGATCCCTGGCCGTATGCCAGCCCAAGCGCGTAGAAGCCGAGGTAGTGATGGGTCCACTCATGGGCCATGATCCGCAGTGTGCTGAGATAGTCGCGTGACGAGACAACCGAAGCCGGATACAGCGCGACGCCTCCGATCGGTCCGACCCACGCGGACCAGCGTCCGTCTGCTTCGACTGCCGCTTCGATTCGTTCGTAGTCGTCGCGCTCGACATCCGATGTAAGCAGCGCCGAACGGACCATTCGAACCTCGTCCCTCGGAGAGACAGCGACCACGTGCAACCGCTCACTCAAGTCAACATCGACCGGCGGCCAGACGACCCTGACCCGCCCGAAGAGGGGCAGCGGAGCATCCAGTCCCAGGCCCGATGCTGCACGGCTGAGCTGCCGTTCCAGCAACAGTTCCGCCCTCTTTCGGTCTTCCTCGTTCCCCTGCTCGAACCAACGCTGGAGCGTTGCATGCTCATCTAGATCCGGTTCATCAAGCCAGCCGGCCACATTGGTCAGCCAGCGGTTGGGCAGGTGAGTGACCTCGTATTTGAAAAAGGAGAAGCGATGAGTCTCAGTCGCCCGTTCCACGATGTCGTCGAGGCCGGTTGAGGACTGGGCTCTCAACGTGGTCGAGACGAACAGCGCGCAGAGAACGGTCATGCCGATGGCAACCGATGCCAGCGAAACGGTCAGCACGAGACGACGCCGCATCATGCATTCGATGCTACGCTCAACCGCGTTGATGACCCGTTCAGAGTCTGAATCTCTCTACATCCCCATCGTCCGCCGTGAAGTCCGTGTGGTCGCTGCAGCGATTGACTTTGTCGTGATCGGCCTGTTCAGCGCGTTGTGCGCTGCTGTCGCACTGACAGCGATGTTGCTGCAAGTCGATCCGCTGGAGCGTGACCCAACGGCAGGTGAGTGGGGAGTTGGCTACGCCATCGCCCTCTTCTGGTTCATGCTCTCGTCGTTGTACGCAGGTCTGGGCGCCCGCACGCTCGGAGCTCGGGCGCTCGGCCTCAGGGAACTACGCGGCGGCAGGCGGACGTTTGTGGTTCGCGGGCTCATCTGGTGGCCTTCGGTGCTGTTGCTGGGGATTGGATTGTGGTGGCCATGGATCGATCCGCAGGGACGCAGCCTGCCCGACATGATGTCCGGCTCCTTGCTCATCGAGACCCAGCCGAGGTGAACAGGCGTCCGACGCTGCACCGGCCGGTGTTGGATCGAGAGCCAGGATGGCGCCAGCCCGTGCTGGTCCTGACCGTGCTCTTGACCGCGCTTACGACCGCCGTCGCAATCGTGTTCATGTCCGCTACTCAGCTGACGGAACGGAACATGGCTCAACGCTTCCTCGCCCGCGCGCTGCACTCTCTGCTTGAGATCGATCAGTTTGTGCTCCATGCCTGGCCGGAACTGGAGGTTGCGGCCGCGGATGGGAGCCAAATTCGGCTGGAAGACTTTCCGGTCTCACTCCAGCTCGACCGTGACGGACTGGCGGAGGGACCAATCGCAGTATCCGAAGCAATAGCGGCCGCAACCGCCTCGCTGGTGTACCACGCCGGACTCCATGTGCTGTCTCAATCGCCGCGAGCCTTTCGATAGTTGTCGCGCGGCG
>VXTH01000215.1:0-5178 GCA_009837565.1 Chloroflexota bacterium
GCCTCACCGGTTGAGATCATCTCGTAGCCGAGGTCTTCGGCGATCTTGACTTTCTCAAGTGTGTCTCGCCAGTTGGCGTCGAATCCGGCCAGAATGCCGAGTCTCATGGTCTTCTCCTTGTGATGGGGGAGGGCCCTCACCCTAACCCTCTCCGAGAGGGAGAGGGGACTGACCCTCGCCCCGGCTCGCTCTTCCTTGGGGAGCGGGAGGGGTGAGGGGATTACTCGATTTCAACGATCATTTCGATTTCGACCGACATGCCCATGGGCAGGGATTGCATGCCGACGGCGGAGCGGGCGTGGCGGCCGCTTTCGCCGAAGAGCTCGACGAGCAGGTCGGAGGCTCCATTGGCGACCCCGGGGTGGTTACCGAAGTCGGGGGTGCAGTTGACCATGCAGAGCAGTTTGACGATGCGCGAGACCCGATCCAGCGATCCGATCTCGGCTCGCAGCGAGCCCAGAAGTTGGACCATCACCGCTCGGGCGGCCTGGTAGCCGGCGTCGACGTCGAGGTCGGCGCCGAGTTTGCCTCGGATCAATTCGCCGTCCTGGAACGGTCCGTGTCCGGACAGGTAGACGAGGTTGCCGGTGCGCACCACCGGCACGTAGTTGGCCAGCGGCGGGTTGGTGGAGAGATCGAGTCCCATCTCCAGGGCTTTGGCGTCGGCATTGTGTGCAGACATCGCACGCTCCTTGCGCTTCGCAGATCGAAGCTCAGGCTATCGCAGCACCGTTTAGGCGCCGTGATAGGCACGCAGCTCGATCTCATTGCCATCCGGGTCGCGGATGTAGAGGCCGTCGGCCATGCCGCGTGCGCCGAAGAGGGCGAAGTCGGGATCGCGCACGATGTCGTAGGCGCCTGACTGACGGACTTCGTCCATGCTCTCTGCGCTGACGACCATGCAGAAGTGATCGAGATTCCGGGCATTGTGATCGACGTCACCGTCGATGAGATCGATGATGGTGTCGGCCGAAACTCGCACTGAGGGGAATGGACACTCCCCGTTGCGCCACTCTTCCGTGCGCACGGGAGTGAGTCCGAGCATGTCCGTGTACCAGTTGAGCGAGCGTTCGACGTCCGACACGCGCAGCACGATGTGGTCCATCGCCAAGACTTCAACCATGTTCGTTCCTCCGTTACGTCACGAAGTAGAAAGCCATCAAGTCCAAGGTACCAAAATGATGCGCAACCTTGGACAGGCGTACTACGCTCTAACTCGTTCGGGGAGCACGACATGGTCGTTGACGTTCGCGTCGAAGTTCATCTGGCTCGAGGCTTGCGCGTTCACGTGGAGGCTCCGGATCGGGTTGTGGTGTCAGGCGCGAGCGCGCGGGAGGCGATCGACGATCTGATCCGCCTGCACCCGGCGCTCGGCAAGTTCGTGCTCGACGACGCGCGCCGGCTTCGGCGGCACGTGAACATTTTCATCAACGACGAACAGCTCTGCGACCGTGATCAGCTGTCTGATCCGGTTTCGGACGGCGATCGGATTCACATTCTGCCGGCCGTGTCGGGCGGCACTAGCGAGGGCAATCGGGGACTGAGGAGCGATCATGACTGAAGCGGGTCTGTTGGTAAGCACTCGGAAGGGGCTGCTGGTCGGTCGGAGTTCGGCCGGGCGGTGCGAATGGGAGTGGTCCGGGCTCGAATTCTCGGGCTGGGTGATCGATTACACCGTTCGCGATTCGCGCAGCGGGGCGATCTGGTGCGCAGCGCATCATGAACAGTGGGGCGCTCGTCTGCATCGTTCTGACGATGCCGGCGCGACCTGGCGCGAAGCCGGGATGCCGGCCTTTGCCGACGGCGAACGGTCGCTGGAGAGCATCTGGACGATTGAGCCGGGGGCGCAGGAGGGTGTCCTGTTCGCGGGCGTCATGCCGGCCGCAGTGTTCCGCTCGGATGACGACGGTGATAGTTGGCAGGAAATCGAGTCACTATCCAGTCACCCGTTTTCTGAGTACTGGATGCCCGGCGCAGCCGGATTGATGTTCCACCACCTGAATGTCGATCAGAACGACCCCGATCGGCTCGTGATTGGGGGCTCCGCTACAGGGATCTTCGCGTCGTACGACGGGGGCGAGAGCTGGGAGTCTCGCAATGCCGGGCTTCGCTCCGATCACATGCCCCCTGATTTGCAGCACATGGCGCCGTGCGTTCACTCGATGTTTGCCCATCCGAAGCAGCGCGGCCGGATCTGGCAGCAGAATCACTTCGGCCAATATCGGTCGGATGACGATGGCGAAACGTGGATCGATGTTGGCCAGGGCCTGCCCGGAGAGTTCGGCTTTGCGTCGGCGATCGATCCGGGCGATCCCGACGTGTGTTACTACATCCCGCTCGATTCCGATCAGTCGCGCATGCCGCGAGACGGCGCGCTCGCGGTGTTCCGCACGGCAGACGCGGGAAAGACATGGGAGCGACTCTCGTCCGGACTGCCGCAGTCAGGATTTCACCAGGGGATTTTCCGGCAGGCGCTCGGTCAGGACGGCGGCGATCCGCTCGGTCTGTACATGGGCTCCAGCGGCGGCCAGCTGTATGCGTCGAACAATGCCGGCGAGAGTTGGACACTGATCCGTTCGAACCTCGCTCCGGTTACCGCGGTGCGCGCATGGCAACTGGACGGGCAACTAGACGAGGAACTCGACGACACTGAATAGATCGGCGTTACCCGTATCTTCGGGACGTGTCCCGTCAACCTCAGGTCCCACAAGAATCGGCACCTAACCAGCCGCTGTCACCGCTTGAGGTCCGCCGACCGCTGACCCTTCGTGCCGGAGCACTGGCGATGCTGCTCGTCCTGCTCTGGGGCGGCCAACCGGCGGCGATCAAGGCGGGTTTGGAGGAGGGTGTCGGGCCACTGCGCCTGAGCGCGATCCGGATGGCGCTGGGCGGCGTCGTGGTGATCGGCTATGCGATCATCACCAGGACTCCTCTGCGCCCGACGCGCAGCGAATTGCGGCCTCTGTACGGACTGGGCGTGCTCTTCGTTGTCCAGACGATGCTGATGTACGTCGGCGCCGACAACACCAGCTCGGGACACGCCTCGGTGCTGATCTTCTCATTCCCACTCTGGACCGCTGTACTCGGCCACCTGTTTGTCCCCGGCGACCGGATGTCGACGCGGCGAACGGGCGGGCTATTGGTCGCCTATGCGGGCGTCGTCGTCGTGTTTGTCGGAGGATTCAGCGCGCCGGGCGCGAGCGTCTGGGGTGATCTGATGACCGTGACTTCGGCGTCGCTGTTGGCGGCGCGCCAGGTCTATCTCTCCCATTTCTCGCAGAGCATTCATCCGGCCCGGCTATTGATGACGCAGTCGGTCGCGGCGGTGTTGATCTTCGGTCTGGCCGGTCTGTTCCTCGAGTCCGGCGGGATCGCCTGGACCAATGAGTTCATCATTGCCCTGCTCTACCAGGGCGTGGTGATCGGCGGATTCGGATTCATCGGGAACACTTGGCTGGTCAAGCGCTACTTCCCCTCGCAGGTCTCGGCGACGATGCTGTTCGCGCCGATCTTCGGCGTGATCTTCAGCTGGGCGATCCTGGGCGAGTCGCTCGGCTACGAGGTGCTGGTAGGCGTGGTACTGCTCGTGATCGGCAGTTCGTTCGTGCAGCTGCGAAGGCAGCCGCAGGTCGAGTACTCGGACTAGATCCAGTCATCCAGACCGAGCAGCTTTCGGCCCAGCGGAGTCAAGTGCGCGGGCGGAGACTCCGCTTCCTTCCTGCGGGGATCGCCCGGGAAGGCGCGCGGATTCTGGAAGGCTGGATGGCTGCTCTCTCGCCATGACGCAATTCGCGCCTCGCGCAGTTCCTCGTCGGCTGGATCTGCCGGGAACATGCGGACGTATTGCGCCAGCCTCGGATTGTCCGAGCAGTTGCGGCTGTTGCCGTGCGGCAAGGCCGAGTGCCAGATGATTAAATCGCCGGCGTTCGCTTCGACTTCGATCGGCGGACCAATCTGCTCGGGAAATCGCTCGTGTAGCTGCTGATGCCGCAGATCCTGATCCGAGATTCCCGCCGATACCTGTGCCGCCCGACGGTGCAGACCGGGGACGCACTGGAAGCCGCCCTCGCCCTGTTTCGTATCGACCAGATAGAGCACGCCCTGGATGAGGAACGGCGTTGGCGTCTCGCGGACATCGATGTCCCAGTGGATCATGCCGTGGTGGTCGTATTCGGAATGGGCCTCGTTGGGCGGCGGCTTCAGGTTGGCGCGGTCGATGTAGACCCAGAGGTCGTCCCGGTCGAACAGCTCGCGGAACAGTTCGTAGAGCGCCGGATTCTGGCGAACATCCCAGAGCGCCTGGTCGTGATACATCTCGACCATCCCGTTGACGCGGTGCGGGTTGCGGTACCAGTCGGAGGGATCGTTGCGGTCGAACTCGAGGAAGTTCCAGATCGCGTCGACGACGGCGTCAACCTGTTCGGGCGGAATCAGCTGCCTGACGACGAGGTAACCATTCTGTTCGAAAAATGCGCGATCAGCTTCAGAGAGGACTGGCGACATGCGGTTCAGTCCGCGAACGGGGCGTCAACGCCAGCCGGCATCCCCACGTTGAACGTGTTCAGGCCGATTGAGACGAGTGCGTAGTAGCCCATCACCGAGGCAACCTCGAACACACCGCGTTCGCCGATCATGCCCTTGAGCGTGTCGTAGGTCTCGTCCGACACGCGCTGGTTCTCAATCAGTTCACGCCCGAACTGGTAGACGGCCTGTTGGCGCTCGTCGCCGAAAAAGGGCTGTTCTCCGTCGCGGATTGCGTCGATCGCCCCCTCCGAAACGCCCGCGTTGACTGCCAGACGTGCATGGGCCCAGAACTCGAAGTTGGCTCGCCAGTGACCGCCCATTGTGCAGATCGCGACCTCGAGCAGGTCGGCCGGCAGCGATGTCTGGTAGCGGATCGCGGCGCCCAGTTTCTGGATCGCATCACCAAGTTCGGGCGACTGGAACAAGGCGTTGAATGGCCCAATCAGCGCGCCGTCGGGACCAGCCAGTCCGCCGTGCTCGCGATCCGGGTTGCCTCGCGGCCCCGTGGTGATGTTGTCCCACAGCACCTGTTGGGCTTCGTCAAGGTTGTCGAACGTCTGTGGTTCGAGTCGGGGCATGATCACTCCCTGGAATCGTTGCTCGTTGCGATTGCGTTTCGAAATTGACCGGGCAGGAGCTCGTCGGGGTATGCCG
>VXTH01000217.1:0-5166 GCA_009837565.1 Chloroflexota bacterium
CGCGCCGGTCGACGACCTCCTCGGTGTGGTCGCCGGCGAACATGCCCTCGATCTGTCGCCACAGATCGGTCCAGAGCAGGCCCGGGCAGATCGCGTTGACGTTGATGTTGAAGCGCCCCAGCTCGGCAGCCTGGGACTGAGTGATGCTGATCGCCCCGGCCTTGGATGCCGAGTACGCCGCCATGCCGCCGCCGATCCGACCGGCGATCGAGGCAATGTTGACGATCTTGCCGCCTCCCCGCTCCCTGAAGTGCGGAGTGACGGCCGAAGTGACCTTCCAGATGCCCTTCAGATTGACCTCGTAGCAGCGATCCCAATCCTCTTCGGTCTCATTGTCGCCGAAATTGTCCGGCGGCACGCCGGCATTGTTGACCAGGATGTCGATCTGACCCATCTCGGCGATCACGTTCGCGACGCTGGATGATATCGAGTCCTCGCTGGTGACATCCATTTCGAGCGCCAGCACTCTGACATCGTGACTGCTCTGCAGTTCTCCGGCGGTTTCGGAGGCAACGTCGATCAACACGTCGGCAACGACGATGTCTGCGCCCTCCTTCGCCAGTTCAGTCGCAATGCCTCTGCCAATGCCTCGGGCTGATCCGGTGACCAGCGCAACCTTGCCGTTCAGTCGTCCCATGATTGGGCTCCAGTTCTAGTACCCTCAGCCTAACGGCCACTCGCGCATGCAGGCCCTTGCGCAATCACAGCTCATTCCAGATAGTCATTCCCGCCTTTGGCGGGAATCTCGTTCCTGATAGCTAGACCCGAATAGGGAACGAGATTCCCAGCTCTGCTGGGAATGACGGAGTTGGCGGGCGAGAGACCCCCAGTGACGGTCAATGCGAACAACGCCTAGTTCATCCGCATGCCGCCGTCGACATTCAGCGACTGGCCGGTGATGTTCCGGGCGTCGTCGGAGGCGAAGAAGGCGACGGCTTTGCCAATGTCCTCCGGCGTCTGCTCGCGGCCGAGCGGCATGTTGTTGGCAACCGCGTTTTCGAACGCGGCGCGGCGGTCGACGACTTCATCGGCATCATCGCCGATCAGCATGCCCTCGAGCTTGCGCCACATGTCGGTCCAGAGCAGACCGGGGCAGACGGCATTGACGTTGATGTTGTGCGGTCCGAGCTCAATCGCCTGCGACTGCGTGAGGCTGACCGCGCCGGCCTTGGAAGCGGAATAAGCGGCGATTGTGCCGCCCTGCCGAGCGGCGATCGAAGCGATGTTGACGATCTTGCCGCCGCCGTTCTCAATGAAGTGCGCCTTGAGCGCGCTGCTGACCTTCCAGATCGCCTTGAGGTTGACCTCGAAACAGCGATTCCAGTCGGACTCGACCTCGTTCTCGCTCAGGTTGTCGGGTGCGACGCCCGCGTTGTTGACCAGGATGTCGATCCGGCCCATCTCGGCGATCGCCTGCTCGACGTTGGTCGAGATCGAATCGTCGCTGGTCACGTCCATTTCCAGCGCCAGCGTCGTCACGCCATGGCGGTTTTGCAACTCTCCGGCGGTCTGAAAGGCCAGATCGATCAGGATGTCGGCGACGATGACGTCGGCGCCCTGCCTGGCCAATTCTGTCGCGATCCCCTTGCCAATCCCTCGCGCCGAGCCTGTGACCAGCGCGACTTTGCCATCCAGTCGTCCCATGGGTTGTGTCCTGTTCGCACAGATTCGATGGAGCTACGGTGCGCCGGACTTACGTTTCTGAGGAGCAGTCCGGCTCGCCAGCAGGCTAGCGGCCAGCTGCTTCAAGGGCTGGCGATGAGTCCTGACCATCAACAGCAACAGCGCCAACGTCAGAGCATTCACACCGGCGATGGCGACCAGCACCGGCTGATAGTTGTCGTCGACCAGTCCCAGCAGGACGCCGGCGGCGAAGGGGCCGATCGCCAGCGCCACGTTGCCCATCGCCGTCTGCAAGGCCATCAGCGTGCCTAGCCGGCGCAGGCCAAACACATCCGAGGCGATCAGCCCCTGCAGCGGCATCGTCTGACCCCAGACCAGACCGGCGATGATCGCCGAGAGGTAGATCCAGTAGATCGGCCCCGCCGCCAGCAGCGCCAGCGTTCCCAGCAGGATCACCGCGTAACCGACGCCCAGGGCGGGACGAAGTCCGAGCAACGAGGCCATCGGACCGATCAATGCCCGTCCCGGGATGGAGAGGAGGCCTCGCAATCCGGTCAATGCGCCTGCAGCGGTAATCGACATGCCGGCCGCGGTCGAGGCCGGCACGAAGTGGTTGAGCATCGCTCCGAGACCGAACGAGCTGGCAATGACCATGGCCAACATGATCTGTACCTCGCGGGAGCGCAGCGCATCCTGGACGCCGCCGAAGCCGTGTCGACCTGCTTGCGATCCAATGGCCGGCGCCGCGGATGGTTCCAGCGGCGGAATCGGCGGCAATCGGCGCACCGAAAGCACCGCGGGGAGTGAGATGGCAGCGGCCACCACCAGCAGGATCCTGACCGCCCAGCGCCAGCCGAACTCGTCGGTGAACAGTCCGGTCAGCGGCATGAAGATGACCGACGAGAAGCCGCCGGTCGTCACCAACACGGTCATCGCTGCGGTCTGCCGTTTGGGAAACAACCGAGCTGCAATCGGCATGGTGACGTTGTAAAAGAGCCCGGCGATGGTCACCGCCCCGCCGATCGTCCAGAAGACGATGAACAGCCAGATGTTCTCGGAGTACGAGGCGGCCATCAGGAACACCGTGCCGACGATCAGCCCGGTCCAGAGAACCGGACGAGGCCCCAATACGTCGAGAACGCGTCCGGAGACCAACGAGGCGGCCGCGCCCAGCAGATACGAGCCCATGAATGCAGCGTTGACGGCCGCCGAGGACCAGCCTTCGTCCTCCTGTATCGGACCCGCGATGATTCCGAATCCATAGAGCACGAGCCCGTAGGCCCCGCAGGTGAGGATGCCAAGCAGGATGACCTGCCGCCAGGTCCAGAGCCAGCGGGCGACATCGCGCGGCGGAGGCAGAGTCATGGGCGCAGGCTACGCTGCCCCTATGCCCAGTCAGCCTTCTAGTCAGTCCACCAGACACTCGGTGACGGTCGAGCGCCAGCGCCTGCGATTCGCCGCCGGACACTTCGCCACATTCGCCGACGAGCTGGAGCCGATTCACGGCCACAACTACGACGTCTTCGTCGAAGTCGTCGGCCCGCTGACCGATGAATCGTGGGTGATCGACTTCTCACTGCTCAAACGACTCACCCGCGAGGTTTGCGAGACGCTCGATCACAAGTTCCTCCTACAGATGGACTCGCGGGCACTGACGATCACCGACGACGACACTCATTACCTGATTCAGTACCAGGACGAGCTGTCATACCGGTTACCCAAACACGATGTCGCGGCCCTGCCGATCGACAACAGCACGGCGGAACGGCTGTCGCAGTACATCGCCGGACAACTGATCGAGGCGCTTCAGCTCTCCGGGCCGCAGGGTCTGGCGCGATTGCGAGTCGGCGTAGAAGAGATGCCGGGACAGGCAGCCTGGTTCGAGACGGATCTCTGATGACGGACGATGCCGGGAACGTGGTGGTGCTGGTGCTCTACGACTCACAGGGACTCGTCGCAGAACTCGCGAAATCGGTCATCGACGGCGCAGCCTCGGTGGACGGCGTCGAAGTCTGGGATCGGCCCCTCGACATCGCCGACAAGGATGAGCTGGTCAAGTGCGACGCCCTGATCCTGGGCAGCCCCAACTGGACCGGAATCACCGGACGGCTCAAGCACTGGTGGGACTACACCGGCGACCTCTGGGAGACGGGAGAGCTGGCCGACAAACCAGCAGCCGCATTCAGCGCCGGCTGGAGTCCCTCGGGCGGTCTCGAGGCGACCTTGCTGCAGCTGGTCCACCTGCTGATCGGCCACGGAATGCTGATCGTCGGGCTGCCCTGGACCTCAACGATGAACCACTCGGGCAGCTACTACGGGGCAACGGCCGTGCGGAAGGTGACCGATCTGGATCGGGAGCAAGCGAGGAAGTTGGGAGCTCGCGTGTCGGATTACGCGCTGCGATTGCATAAGGCTGCGACCTGATGCTCGACGCCTACGACCCAAACGAGCTACTCGGCATCGCCTCCGGCGCGTCGGAGGACGAGATCCGCAAGGCGTTCCGCCGCAAGGCCAAGGTGGTGCATCCTGACGTGTCCGACGCGCCGGATGCAGCGGAGCGGTTCAAGCAGCTCAAGGACGCGCACGATCTGCTCATCGAGCGGATCAATGGCGCCTCTCTGCCGCAGGCGGGCGAGGACCTGTATCGGCCGGCGAAGGATGTGAGCGACGAAGAGCGAGAGGGCATCCTCAATGCCTTCCGTCGGCGTCGGCAGGCGGAAGAGCGGCGAAGGTCTCGGCGGCGATCGGCGGTCAAGGGTCAGGCGCGGCGCGCGCAACGCGAGAATGACCAGCTCCAGGAAGAGATGGCGCGACGGCGGGCGGCGTTCGAGGCGAATCAGCGGGAAGAGTCGCAGCGCGAGCAAGAGGAGCGCCGAAACGCCGAGCGCGAGCAACGCGAGTCAGCGGCAGCGGAGGCGCGGCAGCGTGCTGAAGAGACGCGCAGACGGACGGTGGAAAAGCTTCAACAATCCAGGCGCGAACGTGAGTCACGAGACCGGGCCGAGGGCGAACCACGCAACCGAGCGAGGCACTCACAACCGGTCGGCGATGCGCCGCTGGAATGCGCCTGGAAGGGTTGTCGCGAGTCGGATGATCTCGCCGCCCCGCTGCCAACCGCGTTGGGTGAGCGTCGATTCTGCCGTCGGCACTACGACGAGTACATCGAGTTTCGCCGCGCCAGACAGCAGCAGGCATCCGTCCGCTAGCGACCTTCTGTGCACCATGTCGCCTCTGTCATTCCGCACTCTTCCTGGAGTCTCGTTTGGGCTCCGTGGCCATCCGAGAGGAGCGAGCGCTCCGCTTCCGGCATGAAGCGCGGAGCGAAGCTCAACCAATGCAGGTGCCCCTTACCATGCGGTCTGCTGCTGCAGGAGAATCGATGACCGAGTACCAGAACATCCTCGTTGACATCGACGGACCTGTGGCGACAATCACCCTGAATCCTCAAGAGAAGCTCAATTAGCTCTAAGAGCTGCTGCGCGACGAACTGGCCGAAGCCCTGCGACAGTTGAAACCCGGCGAGTCGGAGCAGGTGAACCGGAT
>VXTH01000270.1:0-3022 GCA_009837565.1 Chloroflexota bacterium
GATGCGCCAGCGCCGAGTCGCCGCGTCCGATGCCGAGATAGGCGCGCCCGCCGCTCTCGGCCTGAATCGCGGCGATCGCCGAGGCGGTGACGGCGGGATGCCGGGTGTAGGAGTTGGTCACGCCCGTGCCCAGCTTGAGCCGCGTGGTCGCGTGGGCCGCGACGGTCAAGGCGACGTAGCAGTCGCTGGCCCGATTTTGACTGTCGACGAAGGTGATCCCGTCGAAGCCCAATTCCTCGGCTCGTTGCGCCTGTCTGGCTGAGGTGAACGCGGACGGATTGTCGCTCGAGGCCAGGCCTCGGCCCGATGTCCAGAATTCGACCGGCATAAGGGTTAGCCCTTCAACTGGGGGATGACTTCCTGAGTGAAGCGGACGCTGGATTCGGTGTCGGGGTTGCCCGGATCGAGCGGCGAGCCGCGAAAGATGAAGCGGTCGATGCCGATCT
This sequence comes from Chloroflexota bacterium, assembly GCA_009837565.1. Taxonomy (GTDB): domain Bacteria; phylum Chloroflexota; class Dehalococcoidia; order Bin125; family Bin125; genus Bin125. Next base: position 447 of record VXTH01000270.1, read on the forward strand.
CGATCAGCTCACCCAGCCGCTGCACGACGTAGTCGGGCGGACCGAAGACGCCAAAGGAGCGCTCGAACTCGGCCGGGATTACGCCCGCCTGGGCGCTGCCGGGGCGTCCGTGTCCGTGCATGTCGTAGTTGTCGTGGATATCGGTCAGGACCTTGGTCTGCTGGTCCGTCGCCGGACCGACGATCTCGCCGTACATGTTGGAGAAGCGGGCGAACAGAGAGACCTGCCCCGCTCCGATCTGCATGGCCTGCTCGGGGTCGTCGTGCACGGCGAGCGGGATATAGGCGGCGAAGGGAATCTCAGGATCGAGGCCGGCTTCGACTCGGGCTTCGCGGGCGACCTCCATGCCCCAGAGCGTCCGATCGACATCGGCGCCGACGTTGAAGCTGACCCGGTCGGCGTGACGGGCGGCGGCCTGGATCACGCGCGGACCGGTGGCCGCGACATCGACGGGCACTTTCGGTCCCATGCCGTTCATATAGCGAATGTTGCTGGATTCCGGCGTGTCGGCCAGACCGAGGGCGTCGACGTCGGTCTCTCCGAAGGCGACGCTGTCGCCGCGCAGGTAGGCCTGGAGTTCCTCGAGATATCGCTCGAACGGATCGACGCCGTGGGGAGCGAGGCCGAGATGGGCGAGCGCGGAGTCGCCGCGGCCGATTCCCATGTGGGCGCGACCCTGACTTTCCGCCTGGATTGTGGCGATGCACGAGGCCGTGACTGCGGCGTGGCGCGTGAAGGAATTGGTCACGCCGGTGCCGAGTTGAATCCGAGAGGTCGCGTGGGCGGCGAGCGCCATCGAGATGTAGCAGTCGGGGGCGAGGTTCTGGCTGTCGACCCAGACGATCCCGTCATAGCCGAGCCGCTCAGCTTCGACGGCCATTTGTACGCCGTCGAAGGAGGGCATGCCGGAGCTGGCGCCCGGCACGGATCTGGTCGGGACACCGGCGCCCATTGTCCAAAATTCGGCTGTCATTGGGATCCTCCATGAGTCGGTGATTTTCGCGGCTGGGCCGAGGGTACCGCCTGCGCGAGACGGCGCGATCTGGCGAGTTTCAGGTTTTCGGAGAACTTTTTTCTATCGGGCGGAAAACAGGAACCGCGGCGCGGATCTCCCGTGTTTTGCTGGAGATCGTGAGTTTGGGGACGTTCAGGATTTTCAGCTATTTTCAGGTTTTTTCGGGTCGGTTCAGGCGTCGCAGCGAGGTGCAGATGGGGCGAGCGGCGTCGAAGGAGGTGTTCGGAGCGTTCGGAGTCGTTCGATGTTGATCGATTCTGTTCGGATTGAGACGATGCTGTGCGGACGTGGATTGGGTTGGGCGGGCGGTGTTCGGGTTGGCGTGAGCGGGGCATCGGAAGTCTCTCGGCGATGACGGTGGTGACTTCTGCACAATCGTAGTAGTACAGGCGTTCGTTATGAATGCGATTCTGTGGTCGTTGATACACCCTGGGGGACCCCCTCTGTCCCTTCGGGACATCTCCCCCGCGGAGCGGGGGAGAAAACCCAACGGGATGGTCGGCGGGTTGCGGTATTGGGCCTGGTGATCACTGGGTGCGCATGAGGTCGTCGATCAGGGTTTGGGGATTCTCGATCTCTCGGCCGGCGGAGTCGATGGTGACGTCGCGCAGGCGTCCCTCGAACTCAAACGGGGAGTCGTAGAGATCGTCGACCGGAGTCTGGCCGTCGCGTCCGACCTCCAGCGGCTCGTTGACGTAGTTGCGGTCTTGGAAGTGGGACAGGGTTCCGCTTCCAGCCGGCTCGTCGTTGACGAACATCCTGACCGAGGCTTCGCCCTCACCGGCTCGGACGACGTCAACGCGGAGGGTCACGGCTCCGACAGGGACGGCGGCGTCGGAGATGATCCGGCTGTGTTCGCCGAAGGCGTTGGCGGTGTAGCAGAGCCGATTGTGCTGGATGTAGAGCGCGACGCCGCCGAAGCGGCCGCCGTCGGCGAGGATGACGCCTCCCTGTGCCGTGTGGTCTCGCTCGATCTGCGCTTCGATTCGATGCGAGCTGCCGAGCAGGAACGGTCCCTGGCGGAAGAAATGGGGCAGGACGGCGCCCTGCTGGAAGACCCAGCGGCCGGGACCGGGACGCTGCAAGCGCAACTGGTGACCGCCGGTCAGGTCGTCGAGCGGGAGGACGCCATAGCGCTCTGCCTCCTTCCACCAGAGGTTGATCATGTCCTTGAGTCGTTGCGGTTCGGCCTCGGCCAGGTCGTTCAGCTCGGCGATGTCCTGCTCGAGGTGATAGAGCTCCCAGGGCTCGGCGTCGTAGTCGGCGCCGGGCTCATGGAAGGTGACGGCCTTCCAGCCGTCGTGCCAGATGGCGCGGTTGCCGACCATCTCGAAGTACTGCGTCGATTTGGGCGAGGGGGCGTACGGGTCCTCCAGGGTGGAGCCGAGCGACACGCCGTGCATGGGGATCTGTACGACGCCGTTGATTGACGCCGGCATGTCGACGCCGGCGAGGTCGAGAATCGTGGGGGCCAGATCGACGACATGACAGAACTGCCGGCGCGTCTGGCCGCGGGCGGCGATTCCCTTTGGCCAGGAGATGACCAACGGCGCCCGGACAC
>VXTH01000270.1:3032-5150 GCA_009837565.1 Chloroflexota bacterium
AACGGGGTGTTGCCGGCCATCGCCCAGCCGCGCGGGTAGTGGTTCATGACCAGTGGACCGCCGAGGTCGTCGAGCCTCGGGGAGATGTCTTCGAGCGTGTCGCGGACGGCGTTACGGCGACGGGTGTGGTCGAACGTGCCGCTGGCGCCGCCCTCGGCCGATGCGCCGTTGTCAGAGATCGCGATGACGAGCGTGTCGTCCAGCTTGCCCAGCCGCTCCAACTCGTCCAGTAGACGGCCGATCTGGGCGTCTGCATGGTCGAGGAATCCGGCGAAGACCTCCTGCATGCGAGCGTAGACGCGCTGCTCGTCGTCCTCGAGATCCTGCCAGGGGCGGACGTTGAGATTGCGCGGGGCGAGCTGTTGATCTTCGGGTAGCAGTCCCGAGGCGCGCTGGCGGGCGAGGATCCGGTCGCGCTCGACGTCCCAACCGTCGTCGAAACGGCCGCGGTACTTGTCGGCCCAGGCGGCGGGAACGTGATGCGGGGAATGCGCGGCGGCGAATGCGACGTAGAGGAAGAACGGGGCGTCGTCGCCGGAGGAGGCCAGCTGTCGCAGCCACAAGTTTGCGCGGTCGACGATCGCTTCGGAGAGGTGGTAGTCGTCGCCGGAATCGACGGTGGCCGGTGCGTCGATTCGTTCGTTGCCGAGAAAGAGTTCGGGATTCCACTGGCTGGTCTCGCCGAAGAGGAAGCCGTAGTAGCGGTCGAAGCCGCGCTGCAGCGGCCAGTGGTCGTAGGGACCGGCGGGGGTCTGCATGGTGCTGACGACGAGGTGCCACTTGCCCACGCACATCGTGCGATAGCCGCTGGGCCGGAGCATTTCGGCCAGGGTGCCGGCCTCGCGGGCGATGAATCCGGCGGTGTTGGGGAAGCCGTTGTCCATCTCGGTCACGCGGCCGATGCCGACGGCGTGGTGGTTGCGTCCGGTGAGCAGGCAGGCTCGGGTGGGAGAACAGAGCGGGGTGACGTGGAAGTGGGAGTAGCGCAGGCCGCGCTCGGCGATCCGGTCGAGAGCGGGCGTGTCGATGCTGGAGCCGTAGCAGCCGAGCTGTGAGTAGCCGACGTCATCGAGCACGATGACGACGACGTTGGGCCGATCGACCGTTGGTTCCTTGTTCCAGGAGCTTTCTGATTCGGCGATGGTGGTGCGGATCGTGCCGGTGAATCCGCGTTCGTGTTCCAGCTCTGGCATCGGTGGGCCTCGCTTCTCAGCTCGATGAGGGTCCAGTCGAGTAGACATGCGCATCGTCTAGAATTAGGCAGGCTGTGCGCAAGTGCGCACTCTGAGAGCGAGATACAGGGAACTCGATGACCAATCACTGGACGAACCTCCGCCGGACGCGTTTGAGCCGGCGGTCGATGCTGCGGGCGTCGGCTCGCGCCGGCGTTGGCGCGGCGGGGCTGGCGTTGGTCGGCTGCGGCGACGATGACGACGACGATCAGCAGAGCGTTGCGCAGGCCCAGCAGCAGGACCAGGACCAGCAGCAGGCGATGCAGGATCAGGACCAGCAGCAGGCCATGCAGCAGCAACAGGCTCAGCAACAGCAGGCCATGCAGCAGCAGGATCAGGCCGAGCAGCAGGCGATGCAGCAGGAGCAGCAGGAACAGTCGGCCGCCGAAGCGCAGGCGCAGCAGGAAGAAGAGCAGGCGGTCGCCGACGACAACATCGATTACAACGCCACGGCGATCGGCGCCTACGGCGCGTTCCCGCAGATTCTCGACCAGGGCAGCGCGCTGGCTCGCGGCGGGCAGTCGGCGTCGAACAACTATCACTTCGGAGCGGTGTTCCCGCTCGACCCGTTCGGCAGCGCCGTGCCGGGTGGTCTGGCCGAGTGGGAGTTCGTGGGGGCCGAAGCGCTGATCGTACGGATGAACGAGGGCCGGACGTTCCACAACGGCGATGCGGTGACGGCGGAAGACATCAAGTTCACGATCGACCGCTTGACCGGCAAGGCGGAGTACAACCCGGAGTACAACTCGGCCTGGACGGGCGAGCTGAGCTGGACCGGCGACAACGAGTTGCTGGATGAGAACACGCTGCGAATCGAACAGGGCGCACCGAGCGTCGACGCGGCCAACAGCCTCGCGCTGGGCGGATTCCCGGTGTTCCCTAAGAC
>VXTH01000048.1:0-752 GCA_009837565.1 Chloroflexota bacterium
GTGAAGTCGTCGGTGGGGGAATCGGCGAGGAAGGCGATGAAGGTGAGCGCGCCGATTGCGATCAGTGGGGCGGTCTCGCCGATCGCGCGGGACATGGCGAGGATGTTGCCGGTCAGCATGCCGCCGAAGGCGTAAGGCAGGACGTGGAAGCGGATCACCTGCCAGCGGGTCGCGCCGACGGCGTAAGCGGCCTCGCGCATCGATGGTGGGACCGTGCGCAGGGCCTCCTGGGCGGAGACGATGATGATCGGCATGACCAGCAGGGCCATCGTGCAGGCGCCGGCGAGGACGGAGCGCTCGAACTCGAGGACGCGGACGAAGACCTGCAGACCGAGCAGGCCGTAGATGATCGAGGGGACGCCGGCGAGGTTGGAGATATTGACCTGGATCATGCGCGAGAACCAGTTGCGTCGGGCGTACTCCTCCAGATAGATCGCCGCGCCAACGCCGAGCGGGAAGGCGACGGCGGCGGTGATCACCATCATGTAGAGCGTTCCGGTGACGGCCGAGAAGATCCCGGCGTCAGGCGGCTGGCGTGACGGGAAGGAGGACAGGAACCAGGGGTCCATGAACAGGTAGACGACCCAGCCGGCGATCACGATCGTGGGGATGATCAGGCTCGGTCTGCGCATGCGTTGGGCCCAGAACCAGCCGGCGGTGAAGATTGCGATGGGCACCAGGACGCCGACGACCAACAAGCGGACGATCTGGAAGCCGGAGGCCTCGCCGAGCACCTGGAAGATGTTGCCGCT
>VXTH01000048.1:762-5149 GCA_009837565.1 Chloroflexota bacterium
ATGTGGCCGCTCGCGCCGCCGATCCCGACCGCCTTGGCGTACTCGACGTAGTAGGCGGACTCGAAGCGGACGTAGAGGATGTGCACGAAGATCGCGGCGGGCGCGACGACGATGACGCCGATCACGCGTTCGGCGATCCGCGGGAGTCCCGGCGCCAGCGCGTTGACCAGCCTGGGCCCGACGAACGGCAGCAGGATGGCGACGGGCAGCGCCCAGGTCATCCAGCGCATGCCTTCAGGTGTGGGCAGATCGGCGATGATGGCGCCCCCGCGCGCCGCGCGGCCGACGGCGGAGCCATCGGTGAACAGGCGGGCGGCGCCGTCGACGGCGATCTCGACGATCAGCGCGCCCAGCATGATCATCGAGACGGCGATCGCCAGAAGGGCGGCAACCATGAACGCGACAGAAACGCCGCGCCTGATGCGCACTTTCGGTGAGAAGGCGGTGAGCTGAGCGGACGGAGCGGCCACGCTTACTCGGGTCATTCGTACTCCTCGCGGAAGCGTTGCGAGACCCACTGGGCGACGATGTTCATCGCCAGGGTGAGGACGAACAGGGTCATCGCGACGGCGAAGAGGACCTTGAACTCGATCGAGGTGGTGGGAGTATCGCCCAGGGAGAGCTGGACGATCATCGCGGTCATCGTCTGCACCGCTTCGAGCGGATTGACGCCGAACTGCGGGTTGCCGCCGCCGGCGATGGTCACGGCCATCGTCTCACCCACGGCTCGCGAGGCGGCCAGGATGATCGAGGCGACGACGCCGGAAAACGCGGCCGGCAGGACCACGCGGAGCGAGACCTCCATGCGGGTCGACCCGAGCGCATACGCCCCCTCGCGCAGCGAGCGCGGCACTGCCCGCATGGCGTCCTCGGACAGCGAGGCGATGATCGGTACGATCATCAATCCGACGACGATGCCGGCCGAGAGCGCGTTGTAGATGCCCACGTCCTCGCCGAAGATGTCGCGAATCACGGGTGAGACCGAGACCAGCGCGAAGTAGCCGAAGACGACCGTCGGGACGCCGGCGAGGATCTCGAGGATCGGCTTGACGATCGCTCGCAGACGCGGCGGTGAGTATTCGCTGAGGAAGATCGCGGCCATCAGGCCCAGGGGAATCGCCACGGCCAAGCCGATCAGGGCGATCATGCCGGTACCCCAGACCAGCGCCCAGACGCCGAACTGCTTCTCGGCGAACAGCGCCGACCACTCGGTCGATCCGAAGAAATCGATAAAGGGGACTTCGCGGAAGAACTCCACGGTCTCGAAGATCAGCACCAGGACGATGCCGAGCGTGACGAAGGCGGAGAGGGTCGCCGTGAGGAAGAGCGCCCCGTGGATCATGCGTCCGGTGTACGTCTCGCGACCGCTCCCCGGACGCGACGGTTGCAGCCGGTCGCGCCACAACTCGGCCAGCAACGAACGCACCGTGTCCTGTGGCGGTCCGTCCGGCGTGTGTGCTGCCATGTCGGAATTCTTCGCAGGTGGGATCTGTCGGACTTGGCGATCCCTCGCAGGGGAGCCTCAGCGCGTTGCAGGCAACGTACGAGCGATGCCCGCGGCGGCGGTTAACAGTGGGTAAGCCGTTGATCGAACTGACAACTGATGTGCTTGCGACGGCTGCACCCCGAGCGGTCGGCGGATCGATGGGGGCGCCTATGCATTGTCGAAGTGTCCGTCAACATGCCGTCATTGCCGCGCTTGCCGCGGCAATCTCGCCGTGCCCGGCAAGTACTTCAATCCTGAAGGCGGCGAGATACCCGCGACAAGCGCGGGTATGACGAGGGTTGTTTCGAAGCCTCTCCGCATGCCATCAGGGCTACCCGTCCCCGTAGATCTCGGCGAGCGTCGCGCCTTCGTCGGCGGCAGCCATGGCCGAGCCGGTAATGACGTTCCGTACGCGTGCCAGCACCGCTGCGTAGATCGCCTCAGGGAACTGGACGTAGCCGACCTCGGGCGTGTCGACGAGCCAGACGCCGTCGGTCAAGTAGTACTCGACGAATGCCGCGACCTCCTCTCGCTCGAGGGAGGCAACCGACACGTAGATGAACAGCGGCCTCGAGAGCGGGTTGTAGGAGCCGTCGTTGATCGTCTCGTTGGACGGGATAATCGCCTGACCGGCGTCGTTGATGACCGGGACGGCCTTCAGCACTGCTGAATTGTTGGAGTAGTAGCTGAAGCCGAAGTAGCCGATTCCGCCGCGATCGTTCGATACGCCCTGGACGAGTACGTTGTCGTCCTCGGAGAAGGTCGTGTTGTCCGAACGGTGGACGCCGCTGTCGCCGTTGATCGCCTCGGTGAAGTAGTCGAAGGTGCCGCTGTCGGCGCCCGGCGCGTAGAGCGCAATCTCGATGTCGGGGAAGCCGTCGCGGACATCGGCCCAGGTCACGGCGAAGTCGTCGGGTCGGAAGATGTGACTGATCTCGTCCACGGTGAGGAAGTCGACCCAGTCGTTGTCCGGGTTGATCACAATGGTCAAACCGTCGAAGGCGACCGGCACTTCGATGAAACCGATACCGGCCGCGTCGCAGAGATCGACCTCTGAGTCCTTGATCGGTCGGGAGGCGTTCGAGACGTCGGTTTCGCCGGCGCAGAATCGCTTGAAGCCGCCGCCGGTGCCCGAGACGCCAACCGTGACCCGCACGCCACGGCCGGTCAGGATGCCGAACTCTTCGGCCATCGCCTCGGTGATCGGGAAGACGGTCGAGGAACCGTCGACCTGGATCTCCCCCGTCAGCGCGTTGAGTTGCCGTGGCGCCGGAGACACCTGCTCGGCCTGATTCACTGTCTGTTGCTCGTCAACGGCGGGTTGTTCGTCACCCCGAAGCGAGACCCAGACCGCGACGCCCAGCAGGACCGCGATCACGAGCGGCAGGCCCCAGACGCTGACTCTGTCGTAGAGGAACTTCACTGGATCCTGCATCCCCTCCCACTCATTCAGCTTTGAAGAATGAGCCCTGAGCGCGTTAACGATGCGGCTAACGGCTGGTTAACGACCCGTTATGGCCCGGCTGTCGCTGTCGGGCGAGTTCACAGGGACTGACCGGCAACCGGGAACGTCGATACAAACACGCGCTAGGCATGTTGAGCGAGCGGCACACTGAAGCCGAAGGTCGAACCACGGCCGGGCGCGCTCTCCAGCGACACCGCCCCGCCGTGCACCTCGGCAATGTGCCGCACCACGGCCAGGCCGAGGCCGGTGCCGCCGCCCGACTGCCGGGCGCGGTCGACGCGGTAGAAGCGCTGGAAGATGCGGCTCTGCTCGGCCGGCTCGATCCCGATGCCCGTATCCCGCACCCGGATCCAGACCATCGGCGCCGGATCCGCCGCGTCGCCGAACTCACACAGCACCTGGATCGACCCGCCCTCGTCGGTGAACTTGACCGCGTTGTGCAACAGGTTGAGCACGGCCCGCTCGACCAACTCCGGATCAGCCATGATCAACGTCTCCGTACCACCATCGAGACCCGAATAGCTCAGCGACAGCCCTTCGCGCTCCGCCTGCGGACGGATGCTGTCGACGGCGTCCGCCAGCAGCGACTCCATGCCGACGACTTCCATCGCCGGCTCAGTCAGACCCGACTCCAGCCTGGCCAGCGCGAGCATCTCCTCGACCAGCTGGCTCATGCGCTCGGCCTCGGACTGGATAATCGCGCGGAAGCGCTCCGAGTCCGCGGGCTTGCTGACCACTTCGAGCGTCTCGGCCGCCGCCGAGATCGAAGCCAGCGGCGTGCGCAGCTCGTGCGACGCGTTGATGAAGAAGTCGCGCCGCGCAATCTCCGCCTCATACAGATCGGAAAGATCGTGCATCGCCAGGACAACCGACCAGGGCCCGCTCTCGGCGATCGACGAGACCGGCGCAACCACCGTCCGAAAGCGTCGCTCCGCCCGCAGCACGACCAGCACCGCCGGCGTGCCCTCCTCAATCGCCAGCCGGACCGCGTCATACAGATCAGGATCCTCGACCGCCTCCAGCAGCGGAGCCCCAATCGGCTCGCGATCGCCCGAGCGAAGCGTCAGTGCCGCCGCCGGGTTCAGATAACGAATCCGCGCATCACGGTCGAGCGCGATCACCATATCGCCGGTCGATGCCAGCGCCCGCTGGAGCTGGTCGCGCTCCGCCGTGCGCTCCGACAGCGCCTCCTGCAAGCCCTCGGCGGCTAATCCCTGTTCGACGGTCTGTTCGCGCAGCTCAACCAGCCCGCGACGCCCCAGGTAGCCGCCGAAGCCGCAGAGCGCCGCGCCCACCACGAGCGCCACGAGGCCGCCGACCACCGAAACATCGGCCGCAAACAACCCAACTCCAAGGAGGAGTGCAACGACGCCAATTCCGACCGTACGCACGCTCAGCGCTCGAATCGATACCCCGCTCCCCGCACCGTGATCAGA